>NZ_JBGWAB010000002.1:0-176550 GCF_041862025.1 Streptomyces sp. AB3(2024) | reverse complement strand
CGCGCGGCGGCCACGGCCGGGCCGGCGGCAGCCTGGGCCGCGGCCGGACCGCCGAGCAGAAGAGCCGCGGCCGCGGCCGCCGGGACGTACGGGGTGCGCTTCATCGCTGGACCTCCTCGGCCGGCCCGGGGGCGGCCGGCGGTGAGCGGTACCTGCCGGTGTCACCCGCCCATTCTGCGGCCGCTCGTCCGGCTCGGCGCGGCGGAGGTCCGGCGCCGGCCGGAGCGCGAGGGGATCCGGCTACACCTTCCCGCGGTTCTCGCGCAGGTGCTCCGCGACGGGGCGCAGCGATTCGCGCAGGGCCGTCAGGGCCTGCGGCGGCAGCAGGTCGATGAAGTGCTCCCGCACCGATGCCACGTGGTGCGGGGCCACCTTGCGCATGGTGTCCATGCCCTCGTCCGTGAGCACCGCGTACAGGCCGCGGCGGTCGGACTCGCAGTTCACCCGGCGCACCAGGCCCGCCGTCTCCATGCGGGTGATCTGGTGGGACAGCCGGCTCTTGGACTGCAGCGTGGCGGTGGCCAGATCGCTCATGCGCATCCGGTGGCCGTCCGACTCCGAGAGGTTCACGAGGATCTCGTAGTCGTTGTTGGTGAGCCCGAAGGGCTGGAGATCCTTTTCCAGCTGGTGCATCAGCAGTCTGCTGACGTCCAGATGGGTGCGCCAGG
Source organism: Streptomyces sp. AB3(2024) (assembly GCF_041862025.1). NCBI lineage: Bacteria > Bacillati > Actinomycetota > Actinomycetes > Kitasatosporales > Streptomycetaceae > Streptomyces > Streptomyces sp. AB3(2024). The sequence goes on along the minus strand of NZ_JBGWAB010000002.1, from coordinate 175,882 downwards.
CGCACTGTTCGGCGTCGGTCAGCCAGCGGGTGGCCGTCTCGGTCTCGATGGTCTCCATGAATGAACTCTACCTAAGAAGTTGAATTACGTACAAAAATAGGAAGATGTGCGGAGTCTCACAGTCCGAGTCGCCGCTGGAGGTCGCCCAGCTGCCCCGGCATCCGCGGCACGCCCAGCTGACCCAGCGGGCCCTGGCCGGCCCCCGGAACGCCCTGGGTGTTGCCCGTGGCCGCACCGGCGCCCACCGCGCCCACCGACTGCTCCGCCATCAGCATCTCCGACGACTGGAGCAGTACCGTCCCCGCCCCGACGAACTCGAACTGGTGTTCCTCTCCCGAGGTGCCGCCGAGTCCCGTGAGCGAGCGCAGTCCGCCCATCACGCCCGTCATGTATCCGTGGTCGTAGTGGTGGCACGGGGACGGGCAGTCCGCCCAGCCCACCAGGGCCTGCGGGTCCACGCGCAGCGGCGGTTCCATGAACACCACCGGTCCGTTGGACGCCGCCACGAACTTCCCGGTTCCGATCAGCGTCAGGAAACCCGGGACGATGGACTGCTTGAGGGCGAGCGTGGGCTGGTAGGCGAGGAGGTTCCCCGACCGGATGGTCAGGTTGCCCTCGTCCAGGTCGTACGAGTTCACGTCGAAGGCGCGGTCCGCCAGGAGCATCTTGCCCTGCCCCTCGGCCACCACCCAGTCGCTCGCGTGCAGGGGCGAGTGGAAGCTGGTGCGCAGCAGCCGGTCGAAGCGGCCGTTGCCGATGCCGTTGAACTCGATGCGCCCGTAGTAGGCGATCATCTTGCCCTTCTGGAGGAACCACTGGCTCCCCTTGAGCTCCACGCAGAAGGTGTAGGAGTTCACGTTGTCGTCGGAGGGCAGGGAGTGCGGGTCGAAGACCGCCGGGCCGCCCGGTCCACCGGTCACGGGACCAAAGTTCACAGCTTCTCCTCCGAGGCCTGTACGAAGACGGCGCCCTGGCCGGACAGCTCCAGCTGGAACGCCTCGCCCGAACCGCGGCCGACCATGTCCCGCCAGCCCAGGGCGGCGGAGAGCTTGTTCCTGACGTCCCCGTGGTGGGCCACGTACGCCTGCGGGTCGACGTGGACCGGCCGGTTCGGGGTGATGGGGAGTTCCAGGACTCCGCCGTGGGCCATCACGGCGACCGCGCCGTGGCCCTTGAGGGTGGTGGTGAACAGGCCCTGGCCGGTCACCTGGCCGCGCACCATGCCCATGACGCCGCCCTGCGAGCCCATGAACATCGTCCCCTGCTGGAGGGTGCCGTCGAAGGCGAGCAGCCGGTCGGCCTCCACGTAGAGGGTCTCGCCCGAGAGGTTGACGACCTGGACGTGGTGGCCGCCGTGGCCGAACATCACGGTGCCGCTGCCCTCCACGGCCATCAGCGGCGTCTGCTCGTTCGCCACGCGGCGCCCGATCATGCCCATCACGCCGCCCTGACCGCCCGTCAGGCTCGGGGTGAAGGAGACGTCGCCGCGGTAGGCCAGCATCGCCCCGCGCTGGCTGTACAGCCTCTGCCCGGGGATGACCTGGGCCTCGATCATCTTCGAGTTGATCTCGCGGAACGGCATCAGACGTCGCCCCCGACGGTGTTGCGCTCGCTGGGCTGCACGTAGACCAGGCCCTCGCCCTCGAAGCGGATCTGGAAGGCCTCTCCGGACCCCTCGCCGATCAGGGTGCGGAAGGTCACGCCGGACTGGAAGGACTGCTGGAGGTTCCCGGTGTGCGCGATGTACGCGCCGGGGTCCACCGACAGCGGGTACTGGGCGCTGACGCGCAGCACCACCGCCGGGCCGTCGGACATGATCGCCGCCTGGCCCGAGCCCTCGACGGTCGTCGTGAACAGACCGTTGCCCGTGCTCGCGCCGCGCAGGCCGGTGAACGTGGTGCCGGTGCGCAGGCCGGCGTCGGTGCACAGCAGGTTGCTGGACTCGACGTGGAGCTTCTCGCCGCGCAGATTGACCAGATTGATCTCACTCGCCCGGTCCGCGAAGTAGCAGGTGCCGTGTCCCTGCACCTCCATCACGGTCATCTGTTCACCCGTCAGGCGACGGGTCACCATTCCGCGGAGGCCTTCGCCACCGCCGGTCATCTTCTTGAAGGCCATCTGGCCGTCGTACGCGACCATGGCGCCGTTCTTCGCTTTCACGGCGTCACCGGTCAGGTCGACGGCGAGCACCTTGCTGCCTTGGAGTCGGAACTGAGCCACGGGGACGAAGGTATCGGCAGCGGGCGGGCCCGAACAGGGTCCCGTGGCCGATATGCGCCACACTCTCCCGACTCCGGGGGATCCGGGGGGACCCGCCACAAGATCTTCCGTGACGGCTGAGACACTGGGAAGGACCCCCGGCCTCCTCCCGCGAAGGTTCCACGTGGACATCCAGACCGCTTCCGCCCTGCACCGGCTGCGCCTCATCTCCGTTCCGGAAGCCCTGTCGTTCCCGGCGCTGCTGATCTTCGGCTCGGTGCTCAGCCGGGTGTCGGACATCGACTACCTGATGATGCCGCTCGGGATCCTGCACGGGATCCTGTTCGTGATCTACGCGATCTTCCTGCTCGACGTGTGGAACAAGGCGAAGTGGCCGGCCAAGAAGGTGGCCCTGTTCTTCCTGTTCGCGCTGCTGCCCTTCGGCGGCCTGTACGGGGACAAGCTGCTCAAGCGCGACGAGGCCGACAGCGTCATCGCGGCCCGCGCCCGTGAGGCGGCCCAGGCGTGATCGTCGCGTTCTCGGTGACCCCGCTGGGGGTCGGTGAAGAGGTCGGCGAGTACGTCGCCGACGCGGTCCGCGTGGTGCGCGAGTCCGGGCTGGCGAACCGCACCGACGCCATGTTCACCACCGTCGAAGGCGAACGAGTGTACCTCTGAGTACATGAGAGCCCCGCCCGACTGTGACATGTGCCGGACGGGGCTCGTGACGGGCTCAGCGGTTCAGGCCCCGGTTGATCGTCCAGTACGTGCGGTCCCCGCGCCGTCGTGCATGTACGCCCAACCCGTCACGGGCAGTGAGTCTCGCAGTTCCACATGGCCTGTAGGCAGCGCAGGCACTCACAAGGCGGGAACACGTCCCCGAAGCCCTCCCCGTAGCCCTCACGGCGGAAGCGCGCCACGTCGATTGGGTCGCGCACCAGCGGGCGCACGGGGTCACCGGACCGGAAGACCAGCGCGGGGCCGGCTGAGCCCCCGCTGAGGACGCGGACCGTCAGCCGGGACCGCCCCCTCACCGGACCCGCTCCACCACGGCGACTTCCGAGAACTCCCGCAAGAACGTCATGTGCCCCGTCCGCCCCGTGTGCTCAATGCACATGTCGGTGCAGACGTCCGCGTTGCCCGTAGGAGCGGCCGCCCACTGGCAGCCCGGGTTCAGGCACCGTGCCGTGGCGGTCGTCTCCGCCGACGGATGGCGGTGCATCACGTAGTGGACGAAGCGGAGGACGGCTCGAACGGTCATGCCGCGCCCCTGTCGCGGGAGTGGTTGCGCAGCTCGGTACGCAGCGACTCGACAGCGCCCAGGTTTCCGACCGCTTCGGCCACCTTTAGATCAGCGTCCAGCGCGCGGCACACTCCGCATTCATGGGCGGGAGGCTCCGAAGCCTCCGGCCGGGTCGCTTCCTGTCGTGCGGCCGTCGCCATGATGTACCTCCGCGTCACCCTCGGTGCGGGCATCGTTACGCCGCCGGGAGGCTCGGCCTAGTGTGATCCGTAGTGGCAACGACCTCCTGGCCCCGGAATCCCTCTGTCTAGTGGCATGGCTAGTAGCAAGATGGCCGCATGGACATCGGGGAGCTGATTCGAGATCTCCGCACGGCTCGTGGCTGGAGCCAGGGGCGGTTAGCTTCGGAGATCAACAAGGTTCACGGCACGACGCTGACCCGGGAGTACGTGAGCAACTGGGAGCGTTCTAAGGTCAGGCCGGGACCGTTCTACTTGGCCGCGCTGTCTGCCGTGCTCGACGTTCCCCTAGCTGTCCTTGAAGGTGAAGTGGACCGACGCGAGTTCCTAACCGACGTGGCCGGGCCGCCATAGCCCCTGTCGTCGCCTCCGATCTGATCAGCGCAGGATTCGCCGCCCGGTTGCGTGGAGGGCCGTCAGCAGACGAATGGGAGGCCAAGCTCGCGACGTACGGCACTCAGTACATGTCCATGGGTGCGGCGGACATTCAACGTCGGGTCTCCGGCGAACTTGTCACCATGCAACAGCAACTCGATGACCCCCGGCTGTGGTCGGTCGCCTCCCGCCTGATGACCCTCTACGCGAAGACGTTCCCGGGGTCGGACGGCTCCAAGGCGGTGCACTGGTACCGGATGGCAGCGACGGCTGCTGACGAGTCCGGCAACGACGAAGCGCGCGTGTGGGTCCGGGGCCGTGCGGCTATCGCCCTGGGCTACGAAGGCGCGTCCCTCGGGGTCGCTGACGTACTGGCCGACCAAGCCATGGCGATATCGGGTCGCCCCTCCCTGGGCCTCCTCAACGCCGTGATGGGCAAGGCGCACACGGCAGCGATCCGAGGGGATCGGACAACAGCGCTCCACCTGGCGGACCGTGGCCGGCGCATCTTCGACAAGGCGGGGTCGCACGAGCAGACCAGTGACTACGCCGTGCCTTGGTGGCGGATGAACGTCTTCCTGTCCCTCCTCCTGGCCCGTCTGGGAGACGAACGGGGAGCCGTGGAAGCGCAGGAAGCAGCACGCCGGGAACTCCCCGCAGAACTGCCCCGGTTCACGACACACCTAGAGATGCCCCGGGGGCTCATGCTCGCCCGGTCCGGAGACCTCTTGGGCGGAGCCGACTACGCCCGGACAGCGCTGGACGCCTTGCCGCCGGAGAAGCACTCCCTGACGCTGCGCTTGCTCATGGCGGAGATCGAACAGACCTGACGGCCGGGCAGGACTGCCACCGTCTTCCGGCCCTTGAGCAGGGTGATTCAGGGTCCTCCTCACCCCATCGCGGGGCCGTTGTTGGGTGGTGGCGGAGTCGTTTCAGCTGGTCAGCGCCAAGCAAGGGGCGAAAAACGGCGGTGCACCCAGCGCGCGCACTGCGAGCTTGTGCCGGGATCGCTGCGTGCGCTGCCTCCTGAACTTTGGCGCCGCCCTACCCCTCCCTGCGGTGTTGCGGTGGATCTTTGAAGAATCTGGTTTGCCTTAAGAGTTTCTATATGCATTCAGAAAAATCCAAAGAATCACCGCAACACCGCACCTGTCGGGCTGCTGCTCTCAGGCCGTGTCACTCAGCGCCCGGTAGAGCGTGGCGCGGGAGACCCCGAGGGCCTTGGCGATGGCCGTAACGCTCTCGCCCTTGTCGCGGCGGGCCTTGGCCGCAGCGAGCTTGTCCGCGTCCATGACGGCCGGGCGTCCGCCGGTACGCCCCTGTGCCCTGGCGGCGTCCAGTCCGGCGCGGGTGCGGTCCTTGATCAGGCTGCGTTCGAACTCCGCCATGGCTCCCACCACCTGAAGCATGAGCCGTCCGTCCGGCGTGTTCGGGTCGATGCTCGCCAGGGCCCCCGTCAGCACCTTGAAGCCGATCCCACGGACGGTGAGCGAGTCCACGAGCGTCACGAGGTCGATCAGTGATCGCGCGAACCGGTCCAGCTTCCACACGCACAGGGTGTCCCCGGGGCGCAGGTAGTCCAGTGCGGCCGTCAGCTCCGGCCGGTCGGTGTTCTTGCCGCTCGCCTTGTCCGTGAAGATCCGGGCGCAGCCGGCCAGCGTCAGCGCGTCGTGCTGCAACAGTGCTTCCTGGTCATCGGTGGAGACTCGCGCGTACCCGATCAGGTGTCCCGTGGTCGTCGTCATACGCCCATCGTCTCAGAACCCGTCTCAAAATATCAACGGGTTTTGAGAGGTTCTGAGACGGGTTTTGAGGCACGGTTCGAAGGTCTGGGGCGCCTCCTCCCCGCCGTCTCGTAAACCATCGTTTCTGAGACGCCGCTCGCTGGTCACGCTCTGGCACTTTCTGGGTCGCCAGACCCGTACGTCCCGGCAGGGTCAGCCACTTGACGGTCCCCTCATACGTCGGCCGGGGTCGTCCCCCTGGTCCAAAGTGTCGAACTGAACCCTCTTTTCCTTTTCTCCTTAACGCGCATTAGAGAGTTGAGAAATAGGGGTCAGGTTCGTCAGTTGGCACCTCCTTCGACGCGGAGGGTGGCGATGGCGGAGGCTTCGTGGCGCGACGTGATCGACGCTGTGGTTGGGCTGCCTGCCGACGGGACCGGGGAGTGGCGAAGTGGCGGCGTGACGATGCAACGGCCCGCTGCCAGACTTCCGGCAACGGGCCGTGAGCGGGTGTTGGATGACCTACGCAGCCTCGGTCTCGACCCTGGCGATGGCGGCCAGCTCCGCAGCGTGAGCCTCTTCCCCGGTCGCCGGTCCCCACGTGAAAGACAGGCGGTCCGCGACTCCGCGCGGGTGCAGGGTCACGCGCATGTTCATCAGCCGGAGAAGGTGTGTGCGGCCGGTTTCGTCCTCCGCTTCCCACGCTTCCGCCATCGTGCGTCCGGTCGGAACGGACACCTCGCGGGTCTCCGGGTCGTGTTCGGCTTGCAGCCGGGTGTATGCGGCTTCCAGCTCCGCCGCCTTGCGCTCAAGGATCGGCAGCATCAGCGCACCGGCGGTGGCCATGCGCTCCGCCACCCGTTCGGCCTGCTCCTGGATCTCTTCGATCTCGGCCGACAAGTCGTTGCCGCCCTCAAGGCGAACATGCCATTCGTTGAACCTGCCGAACACGGTCAGGAACTCGTGCTCCACGCGTTGATCGAGGGTCTCGGCGTAGATGGTGGTGTGGCCTGCCTTGCAGCGGTAGAGCGGGACGCCCTTGTCCGACGTTCCGCCGTTCAGCTTGCAACCGCGATAGCAGCCGGCCATGCCGGAGCACATCGGCGTGGCGCGTCGAGGTGCGCGGTTCCTGCCGGTCGCCAGGGCCTCCATACGGTCCCGCGCCGCCCGCAGCTCCGCAGCGGACAGGATGGGCTCTGCGAACTGGACCGGGGTGACGCCGTCGGCCCCCGTGATCAGCTTTCCCTTGTGGTTGCGCTGGCCGCGCAGCGTCGGTGCCTTCAGCAGGCGTCGCCACTGCGGCTCGCTGACACCCACGATCCTCGCCGTGCCAGCCACCGTTCCGCCGTTGGCCAGGGTGGCCACAGCGTCCCGGATCTGTGCTGCCTGCTCGGGGTCTATCTCCAGGTAGGCGGCGTCGTCACGTCGCACGATGCGGTACCCGCGAGGTGCGCGTCCTGAAGCCCAGCGTCCTTGCTGGCGGCGCGTGGCGTGGCCCTCCGTGATACGGTCTTTGATCATCTCGCGTTCCCACTCGGCCAGTGCCGCCAGTACGACGGCGACCATGCGGCCGGTGGGGGTCAGGGTGTTGATCGTGCCGTCGGTCGTGGCGATCTTGACGCCGTAGCGCTCGCCCCATGACACGAGCCGCAGGAACTCGGAAACGCTGCGCGCGTACCGGTCCAGCTTCCACGCGATCACGAGGTCAGGCCGGGCGGCCATGAGCGCACTCATCTGCTGTCGCGCTTCAAGTGGCTTGGCGCCCGACACGTTGGCGTCGGAGTACTCCACGGCGTCGCTCGGGTCGTACCCATTCGCCGTGAGCCACCGCCGTGCCGCCTCTCGCTGCGTATCAAGCGACGCGGAGTCCTCAGCCTCCCGGGACAGCCGCAGATAGATCGCAATGCGCATTCCTCAATCCCCTCCCACCCCAGAACAGGGATCACCATGTTGTCAGAGTGTGTTGTCAGAGGTGCCCTCTTTCCGGCGAGTGGGACGAGGTCATGGACGTCGTCCGGCGCGCGGTGGCCGCCGTCGAGGCGAAGGCCCCGCGGGTGTCCTTCATCCTCAAGGCCGACATCCGGCCCGGCGTCACCGACGGGATGACCTCGAAGATCGAGACGGTGGAACGCCACCTCGCCGAGGGCTGACCCCCTCCGCGCCGGGGGCCGGGCGCCGCGGCGCGCCGGCTACGGGGCGCAGCCGGTCGCCAGTGCGATGGCCAGGGGCGTGCGTTCGTAGAGGACCTGGTGGCCGTGGCGGGACGGGATCAGCAGCCCCGCCGCGCGCAACGCCTTCAGGTGGGCCGAGACCGTCGAGGGCGCCAGGCCCAGGCGGTGCGCGAGGGCCGTCGTGGAGGCGGGCTCGTGCAGTGCGCACAGCACCTCGGCACGGGCCCGGCCCAACAGCCCGGCCAGCGCGCTCGGGGCCGGTCCGTCCGAGGCCGTCCACAGGGCGCCGACGCCCCGGGCCGGATACACCAGCGTGGGCTGCCACGGGGGGTCGTAGCCGCCGACCACCTCCGGCCAGACGAAGGCGCTCGGCATCAGGAGCAGCCCCTGGCCGCCGAGTTCGCGGTCGTGGTGGGCCCGTCGCTCGACGGTCAGCGTGTTCGTCCCGCCGTCCCAGCGCAGATCGGGGTGGAGGCCGTCGAACAACGCCTCCAGCCCGCCCGCCGCCAGCCGCCGGGAGTGGAACAGGACATCGGCCTCCAGCAGGGCCCGCAGCCGGGGCCAGTGCGGGGCCACCAGGGCCCGCCAGGCCGCCTCGGTCAGATCGGCCAGCTCCGCCACCGCCCGGCCCGGATCCGCCAGCATCCGCCGCCCGGCGGCGCTCTCCAGGGCGCCCGGGGTGCAGGCCAGGGAGCGGCGCAGGTCCTCGTGGGCCGCCTCCGGGTCCCCGGCCGCCGCGCGCACCCGCGCCATCTCCTCCTCGAAGGCCGGGGACGGGCCCGTCGGGGGAGGGCTCAGCAGGTCGGGGTGGTGCCCCCGGCGCGGCATCAGCAGCCACAGCGGACGCAGGTCCAGGCCGGCCGCGGCGGAGCGGATCCGGCTCAGCCAGGGCAGGTGGTACGCCTGCCGGTCCGGGCGCATCAGGACCCGTACCGCCTCCTGCGTCTCCCAGCGCGGGGAGATCCCGAAGCGGCAGCGCAGCAGATCGGCCGGGCCGAAGCGGAAGTGGTTCCCCATGGCCGCCCCTTCGATTCGCCCGGTGCCGAATGTCTACCGGCCCACCCTAGGCGGGCCGAGGCTGACCCCCATGTCCACTCCCACCCCTCCCCGTGGCCCCGCCCGACCACCCGCCCCACCGTGCCCGGCGCCCGCCCCGGCCCCCGCCCCGACCCCCGGCGCCGGGGCCGTACCGGGCCGTCGGGGCGAGGGGTACCGGGCGGCGTTCCGGGTCCGGGAGTTCCGGTTCGTGTTCCTCGCGCACCTGCTGTCGCTGCTCGGGGTCGTCATCGCCGAGATCTCCCTCACCGTCCTGGTCTACCGCGCCACCGGCTCCGCCCTGATGAGCGCGCTCACCTTCGCCCTCGGCTTCCTCCCGTACGCCCTCGGCGGCACCCTCCTCGCCCCCCTCGCCGACCGCCACCCCGCCCGCCGGCTCCTCGTCGCCTGCGACCTGCTGTGCGCCGGCTGCGCGGCGGCGATGGTCTGGCCGGGCACGCCCGTCGCGGGGATCCTCGTCCTGCGCTGCGCCATGGCCTTCGTCGCCCCGCTGTTCCAGGGCGCCCGCAGTGCCTCCCTCGCCGACATCCTCGGCACCGGCGAGGCCTTCGTCCTGGGCCGCTCGCTGCTGCGCATGGTCTCCCAGGGCGCCCAGCTCGCCGGCTTCGGCCTCGGCGGGCTCCTGCTCACCGTCCTCGCCCCGCGCGGGGCGATCGCCCTCACCGCGGCGGGATTCCTCGCCTCCGCGCTGCTGCTGCGCCTCGGCACCCGGGACCGGCCCGCCCGCGCCGCCACCGCCGGGGCCGGTGTCGGCGGGTCCCCCCTCGACGGGCTCCGCGCCGTGTTCGGGGACCGGCGGCTGCGCGTTCTGACCCTGCTGTGCTGGCTGCCGCCCTCCTTCGCCGTCGTGCCCGAGGCCCTCCTGACGCCGTACGCGCACGACATCGGGGCCGGCACCGCCACCCTCGGGGTGCTCATGTGCGCGCTGCCCGTCGGCGCCGTCGCCGGTGAACTCTGGGCCGGCTCGGCCCTCACCGCACAGACGCGCTCGCGGATCACCGCCCCGCTGGCCGCCGTCGCGTTCCTCCCGCTCCTCGTCTACGCCGTCCGGCCCGGCGCCCCCGTCCTCCTCGGGGCGCTGCTCCTGTCCGGGCTCACCCACGCCTACACCATCGGCCTCGACCGGATGTACGTGGACGCCGTCCCCGACGCGCTGCGCGGCCGGGCGATGACCCTGCTCAGCACCGGCCTGATGACCCTCCAGGGCGTCGGCATGGCGCTCGCCGGGGCCGCCGCCGAGTTCCTCCCGCCGCACGCGGTGGTCACCGGCGCCGCCGTGCTCGGCACGGCCGTCGTCCTGCTCCTGCTCTCCGGGCTGCGCGCCACCGCGCCCGGCGCGCCCACCGCGCCCCGTGCGCCCACCGCGCCCCGTGCGCTCCGCGCGCCCCAGGCCGAGGAGTGAGACGGGGCTGACCGCCAAATGACCGCCCGGTAGGGTCTGGTGGATGCCCAAGCCGCTCAGCCTCCCCTTCGACCCCATCGCGCGCGCCGACGAACTCTGGCGCCGGCGCTGGGGTCCCGTGCCCTCCATGGCCGCGATCACCTCGATCATGCGGGCCCACCAGATCCTGCTGGCCGAGGTCGACGCGGTGGTGAAGCCGTACGGACTGACCTTCGCCCGCTACGAGGCGCTGGTGCTGCTGACCTTCTCCCAGGCGGGGGAGCTCCCGATGTCGAAGATCGGTGAGCGCCTGATGGTCCACCCGACCTCGGTGACGAACACCGTGGACCGGCTGATGCGGTCCGGCCTGGTGGCCAAGCGCCCCAACCCGCAGGACGGCCGCGGCACGCTCGCGTCCATCACGGAGAAGGGCCGGGAGGTCGTCGAGGCGGCGACGAAGGACCTGATGGGCATCGACTTCGGCCTGGGCGCGTACGACGCCGAGGAGTGCGCGGAGATCTTCGCGCTGCTGCGCCCGCTGCGGGTGGCGGCCGCGGACTTCGAGGAGAACCAGCCCCGGGCCGGGGCCGCGTCAAGATCGCGCAAAACGGACGGTTAGGCTCGTGGCCATGAAACGAAGCGTGCTGACCCGCTACCGCGTCATGGCCTACGTGACCGCGGTCATGCTCCTGATCCTCTGTGCCTGCATGGTGGCCAAGTACGGCTTCGACACCGGCGCCGACCTGACCCTGGCGGTCTCGCAGGTCCACGGTGTGCTCTTCATGATCTACCTGGTCTTCGCCTTCGACCTGGGCTCCAAGGCGAAGTGGCCCTTCGGCAAGCTGCTGTGGGTGCTGGCGTCGGGAACCATCCCGCTGGCGGCCTTCTTCGTCGAGCGCACCGTCCGCGCCGACGTCGAACCGCTGGTCGAGGACGCCCTCGCGCCCGCGAAGGCCTAGAGCCCCACTCGGCCGGACGCCCCGGGGAAGGACTCCCCGGGGTTTCCCATCGACATTTACTAGGACGTCCTAGTAAATTCTTCGGTATGGACGCTGACGCCATCGAGGAGGGCCGCCGTCGCTGGCAGGCCCGGTATGACAAGGCCCGCAAGCGCGAGGCCGATTTCACGACGCTCTCCGGAGATGACGTCGACCCCGTCTACGGGCCCCGCCCCGGCGACTCGTACGAGGGGTTCGAGCGCATCGGCTGGCCCGGGGAGTACCCCTACACCCGCGGACTGCACGCCACCGGCTACCGCGGCCGGACCTGGACCATCCGGCAGTTCGCCGGGTTCGGCAACGCCGAGCAGACCAACGAGCGCTACAAGATGATCCTGGCCGCCGGCGGCGGCGGCCTCTCCGTCGCCTTCGACATGCCCACCCTCATGGGCCGCGACTCCGACGACCCCCGCGCCCTCGGCGAGGTCGGCCACTGCGGCGTGGCCATCGACTCCGCCGCCGACATGGAGGTCCTCTTCAAGGACATCCCGCTCGGCGACGTCACCACCTCGATGACCATCTCCGGACCCGCCGTACCCGCCTTCTGCATGTACCTGGTCGCCGCCGAGCGCCAGGGCGTCGACCCGGCCGTGCTCAACGGCACGCTCCAGACCGACATCTTCAAGGAGTACATCGCCCAGAAGGAGTGGCTCTTCGAACCCGAGCCGCACCTGCGCCTCATCGGCGACCTCATGGAGTACTGCGCGAACGGCATCCCGGCCTACAAGCCGCTGTCCGTCTCCGGCTACCACATCCGAGAGGCCGGGGCCACGGCGGCGCAGGAGCTCGCCTACACCCTCGCCGACGGCTTCGGCTACGTGGAGCTCGGCCTCTCCCGCGGACTGGACGTCGACCACTTCGCCTCGGGCCTCTCCTTCTTCTTCGACGCGCACCTCGACTTCTTCGAGGAGATCGCCAAGTTCCGCGCCGCCCGCCGCATCTGGGCCCGCTGGATGAAGGAGGTCTACGGTGCGAAGTCCGACAAGGCCATGTGGCTGCGCTTCCACACCCAGACGGCCGGTGTCTCCCTCACTGCCCAGCAGCCGTACAACAACGTCGTGCGCACCGCCGTCGAAGCCCTCGCGGCCGTCCTCGGCGGTACCAACTCCCTGCACACCAACGCCCTCGACGAGACCCTCGCCCTTCCCAGCGAGCAGGCCGCCGAGATCGCGCTGCGCACGCAGCAGGTGCTGATGGAGGAGACCGGCGTCGCCAACGTGGCCGACCCGCTGGGCGGCTCCTGGTACGTCGAGCAGCTCACCGACCGCATCGAGGCCGACGCCGAGAAGATCTTCGAGCAGATCAAGGAGCGCGGCCTGCGCGCCCACCCGGACGGGCAGCACCCGATCGGGCCGATCACCTCGGGCATCCTGCGCGGCATCGAGGACGGCTGGTTCACCGGGGAGATCGCCGAGTCGGCCTTCCAGTACCAGCGCTCCCTGGAGAAGGGCGACAAGCGGGTCGTCGGCGTCAACGTCCACCACGGCTCGGTCACCGGCGACCTGGAGATCCTCCGGGTCAGCCACGAGGTGGAGCGGGTCCAGGTCCAGGAGCTGGCCGCACGCAAGGGCCGCCGCGACGACGCCAAGGTGAGCGCGGCGCTCGACGAGATGCTGGCCGCCGCCCGCGACGGCTCGAACATGATCCCGGCCATGCTGGACGCCGTACGGGCCGAGGCCACGCTCGGCGAGATCTGCAACGTCCTGCGCGACGAGTGGGGCACCTACACCGAGCCGCCCGGCTTCTGACGGACGGTCCGCGAGGCCGGCCACCGCCCCCGCCGCACGGCGGGGGCGGTGGCCGGCCTTTCGCGTCCCCGGGGCCGGGGTCAGGGCGGGCCGACGGGGCCTCAGGCGGAAGCGGCGCCGCGCAGGCCGTGCATCAGCAGCGAGGTGAAGGCGGACACCCACAGCTCGTCCACCGGCTCGCAGCTGACCAGGGCGCGGTGCACCACCGTGCCGGCGATGACGTCGAAGATCAGGTCCGTGGCAAGGCCGGAGAGGGCCTCGTCCTCCTCGTACGGAAGTTCCCCGCGCTCCTGGGCACGTTCGCGACCCAGTACGACGAGACGTTTCTGCCGGTCCACGATCGCCGACCGGATCCGCCCCCGCAGCGCCTCGTCCCGGGTGGACTCGGCGACCACGGCCATCAGGGCGGTACGCGCCTCGGGGCGCCGCAGCAGCTGCGCGAACTGCAGGACCACGTACTCGATGTCGGCTTCGAGCGAACCCCGGTCCGGGAGTTCCAGCGCGTCGAACAGCTCCGCGACCGCGTCCACGACCAGCTCGCTCTTGCCCGCCCAGCGGCGGTAGAGGGTGGTCTTCGCGACGCCCGCACGGGCCGAGACGTCCCCCATCGTCAGCTTCGACCAGCCCAGCTCCACCAGCGCGTCCCGCGTCGCCGCCAGGATCGCGGCGTCCGCCGCCGCGCTGCGGGGGCGGCCGGTGCGGCCGGGCGGGGGGCTCGTACGCGGGGGGCTCGTACAAGGGCTGGGGTTGCGCATGGCCGAGACCATACCCGTCAGTAGCGGAACCGGCGGGGGGTCGTTCGCTGTGGTTCAGATCACGGGGCGCCCGGGGCCCGGGGGAGTTACGCTACGGCTCGTAGCGAAAGAGCGACAACCACGCGAAGGCTACTGGCGCCAGGTGGGGACCCGGCGCCGCACAACGGTTCGACCGATCAGCGGGACGATCTTTCGGGATCCTTTTCGTCGGCGCGCGCACACGGGGGAGGATGTACGCATGCAGCCCAGAAACATGTCCATGAGCGGCGTCGTCGACCTCGCCGCGGTGAAGGCGGCCGGCGAGGCCAAGGCCAAGGCCGAGCAGGCGCGTGCGGAGGCCGCCCGGCAGGGCGGCGCCGGAGCGGGCGCCGTGCCCGGTGGCGCCGTACCGCCGTCCGCGCTCGTGATCGACGTCGACGAGGCCGGCTTCGAAAGCGATGTCCTCCAGCTCTCCAACGAGGTCCCGGTCGTCCTCGACTTCTGGGCCGAGTGGTGCGAGCCGTGCAAGCAGCTCAGCCCGCTCCTGGAGCGGCTGACCGCCGAAGCGAACGGCCGCTTCGTCCTGGCGAAGATCGACGTCGACGCCAACCAGATGCTGATGCAGCAGTTCGGCATCCAGGGCATCCCGGCCGTCTTCGCCGTCGTCGCCGGCCAGGTGTTGCCGCTGTTCCAGGGCGTGGCCCCGGAGCAGCAGATCCGCGAGACCCTCGCCCAGCTGGTCCAGGTCGCCGAGGAGCGCTTCGGTCTCATCGGCCTCCAGGTGGACCCCGGTGCGGAGGGCGTGGCGGCCGAGCGTGCCCCCGAGCCGGCCGGTCCGTACGACGCCCTGCTGGAAGCGGCCGTCGTCGCGCTGGACGCGGGTGACCTGGGCGGGGCCGTGCAGGCGTACAAGAACGTGCTCGCCGACGACCCGGCCAACACCGAGGCGAAGCTCGGCCTGGCCCAGGCCGAGCTGCTGTCCAGGGTGCAGCACCTGAACCCGCAGACCGTGCGCGCCGAGGCGGCCGAGCGTCCGAAGGACCCGGCCGCGCAGATGGCGGCGGCCGACCTGGACCTGGCCGGCGGCCACGTCGCCGACGCCTTCGCGCGTCTGGTGGACACGGTCCGCGTCACCTTCGGTGACGAGCGGGACTCCGTGCGGGTCCGGCTCCTGGAGCTCTTCGAGGTCATCGGCGCGGACGACCCGCGGGTCGCCGCCGCCCGTACCGCGCTGGCGCGCGTGCTGTTCTAGGCAGGTGCCGGGCGCCCCTCCGGGCGCCGACGATTTGTTGACACGTAGATAAACAGCGGCCGCGCTTTACCAAAACTTGGTAATCGCGGCCGCTGTTACTCGCAGTAAAGCGAACCCCGTGAACTGTCCGGTTGGTTCGTTCTTCTCCCCTTCTGTCGTGGCCCTGGGTGACACCCTGTGTGGCCACTCGACGGCGCCGGGTCGCACCCCGGTTATCCAGCCGTTACCCGCCAGTAACGAACCCCCTTGTGCCCCGGCCGCGAATGGACCACGATCGGCGACGCTCGGTCCTTCCCGCAGAGCCGCTCATCCGGAGCCGCGGTGGAGGGTCCCCACCGGGCCGGCCGGTGGCAGTGGCACCGGCCGTGGGACAGGGGGGTCTCCACCACACCCGGCGGAGCCTGTCCTCCAGGTTGCGCGAACGCGTGGCCCAGTGGTTGTCGCTCGGGGGTGATCGCCGGTGTACGGGACGTGGCCCAGCCACACCCGGCCTCCTGCGCTCCTTCCCGAGGACGTAGCACTTCTCCCATCCCAGGACGGGCACGGCCCGGACCGGAGATGTACGTCCGAGAAGGAGGAACGATATGAGTTCTCAGGTTCGTGGCGGGACCAGATGGAAGCGCTTCGCGCTTGTCATGGTGCCGAGCATCGCGGCCACGGCCGCGGTCGGTGTGGGTCTGGCGCAGGGTGCCCTCGCGGCGTCCTTCAGCGTCTCGGGCCAGGACTTCAAGGTCTCGGCCGATGAGCTCGTCGGTCAGGATCTGATCCAGTACGGCAGCGTGGCGCAGGGCGCGACTCTGGGCTCCGACAAGAAGTCGTACCACCCGGTTACGATCTCCGGCTTCAGCTCGGCCAAGATCACCAACATGTGCCAGTCCCTGGTCACCCCGGTGCCCGGTCTCGGCAACATCACCCTGCAGCTGCGGACGGGCAACAAGGGCCGTCCCGCGGTGGCGGAGAAGCTCTACCTCGACGTCGCCGAGCTGGACGCGGACGCCAAGTTCGACTCGCTCGACATCGGTGTCGCGGTGGGCGACGGCAGCCACACGACCAAGCCGGTTCCCGGCACGGTCGCCGACGGCGGTCTGTTCTCGCAGCGGGCCAAGACGGCCACGCTGACGCACGTGCGTCAGAAGGCGTGGGCGACGACGGCGGGTACCTTCACCCTGCCCGACCTCAAGCTGCGCCTGCTCAGTGGCGACGAGCCGTGCTACCAGGACGAGAAGTAGCCGGTCCGTCCAGGTCGTGACCGGACGGGCGGGCGGCCGTCGCCGCCCGCCCGTCCGGGCTCCACAGAGTTCTCCGTACCACCGTTTCCAGGGAGCTGTTGTCCATGAACCCCCAGGCCCCGGTTCGCGCCGCAGACGCAGACGCCCACTGGCTCACCGTGGGACGCCTCCACTTCCGTGCCTGGAGAGGCCGGCGCCCGTTCTGGGCCGGGCTGTTCACCCTTCTCGGCGGCATCCCGATCATGTACTTCCCGTACGCGGACCTCAGGCTGGGCAACATCAGCCTGGCCATGGCGACGACCACGGGCTCCACCTCGCTGGTCATAGGCATTCTGCTGGTCACCCTGGGCCTGGCGCTCTGGTTCCAGCAGAACGTCCGGGTCTTCGCCGGTGTCGCCACGATCCTGCTGGCGCTGGTCTCGCTCCCGGTGTCGAACCTCGGCGGCTTCTTCCTGGGCTTCATCGCCGCGTTGCTCGGTGGTGCCCTCGCGCTGTCCTGGGCGCCCGGCGTCCCGGTGGAGGAGACCCCCGAGGCGGACGGCGAGGCGCAGCAGATGGCGGACGCCTTCCAGGGCATCCCGGCTCCCCGCGACACGGAAACGGCACGCGTGACCGAGACGAATGCCCACGCCGATGGCGGGAGGAACAGTGCGGGGTGACGAGACGCAGCGGGGCGTGGCCCCAGGCGCAGAGTCCCGTGAGAGAAAGGGCCCGCGCCACGCGGCGCCCAGGAAGTCGCTGCTGAACAAGCTCCAGATACCCGTCGGCAAGACGATGGCGCTGGCTGCGATGCCGACGGCGGTGTTCGTCGGGATGGGCATGGCCCCGAAGATGGCCCTGGCCGACGAGAAGGACATCCCCTTCGCGCCCGGCCCCTGTGTGACCCGGTCCGACGAGCCGGCCGAATCGGCCTCGCCGTCGCCCTCCAAGACGCCTTCGCCGAGCACGTCGCCCACCGCGACGCCCTCGCCGGGTGCGAGCGGGAGCCCGAAGCCGGTCACCGTCCCCGCGCCTTCCGCGTCCGGCTCCCCCAAGAAGGAAGCGGACAAGCAGGTGCCCCCGGCCCCCAAGCCGTCCGCGAGCGCGAGCACCTCGCCCTCCCCGTCCCCTTCGGCGACCAAGAGCACGAACCCGCTCGACCCGCTGGGAGTGGGCGACGCCCTCAAGGGCCTCGTCGACTCGCTCGGCAGGCCGATCAAGGACGCGCAGAAACCGGCCACCCCGACGCCCGCGCCCACCCCGAGCGGCGCGACGAAGACCACGGACCCGGCCGCGGACGCGATCCGCGAGGCGGCGAAGAAGGCCGGCGTCGAGGTCAAGGAACTGCCCCAGGACGTCAAGGACACCGTCAAGACCCCGAAGGACGAGACGGGCAAGGCCGCCGACCCGAAGAAGACCGCCGACGAGACCGACCCCGGTGCCTCGCCGTCGCCCTCTCCCTCGGCCTCGGCGACCACGGACCCGGACGGCAAGCAGCCCTTCCCGTGCCCCACCCTCGACGCCAAGGCCCTGGCCGACGCGAAGCTGGAGCCGGGCATCCCGCTCCTGCCGGACGAGCCGTGGTACCTGGACAGCTCTCTGCTGACCCTCTACGGCCTGGACTACGCGGGCATCGTCGAGGTGAAGACGGCGGGCGGCAAGGTCAAGAAGGTCCTGAAGTTCACCGCGGACTCCCTGGACATCAAGGACCTGTACCAAACGGTCGGAACGGGCGACAACATCGCCCACCTGAAGTCCCGCCCCGGGTCCACGTCCAAGATCCGCGACGGCAAGGTCACGATGTACACGGAGAGCCTCAAGGGCAACCTCTTCGGCCTCATCCCGATCGAGTTCACCCCGAACAGCCCGCCGCCCCTGAACGTCCCCTTCGCGTTCTTCACGCACGTCAAGGTCGTCCAGGCCGGCCAGTTCGGCGGCAACCTCACCGTCCCGGGCCTGAAGAACTACATCGGCCCGGCGGAGAAGTAGTCCCGCACGCCGCACACGGAAGTGGCCCGCACCTCTGAGGGGGTGCGGGCCACAGCCCGTTGCGGGGCAGGGTCAGGAAGCGGCCCCAGCTCCGTTCGGTCGCTCCAGGAGGTCGGCCTTCGCTTGGAGGTCCTCGGCGATGTCGTCCCAGTCGGGACCGAAGGCGAGGAGGTCGTCCGCGGCCTCACGCAGTAGCGCCGCGTCGTCCGGTCGCTGCAGGCAGGCGATCCGGTAGGCGAGGTTACGGGCCCACGGCGGCAGCCCGATGAAATTCTCCGCCTTCAGCGTGCGCAGCATCGACAGGATCTCGTCCGGGCCGGCGTAGATGATCGTCTCGACGTACTCGAACTCGGCGAGGCCGAACTGCTCGGGCGTCACATCGGGGTTGTCCTCGGGGACGACTCCGCGCCCCAGTTTCATCAGATCTGTCACGGTGATTCCCTGCTCCGTCACTATGCGCTCCGGAAATACGTCGAGATGGAGATGACGTCGTCGGCGACCTTGAAGATGTGTCCCGTGATCTGGATGCCGTCGACCGTGACCGTCAGTTTCTGCAGTCCCTCCATACTTCCGCCCATGCCCATGTGCTCCAGGGTCTTGAGGATAAGCGCCTTCTCGATGTCGTCGGGGTTCAGGTGAGTCGTGTCCAGCGCCGGGAAGGAGACCTCGCCCTTCTTGGCTTTGTGGGCCCGGTGGAACGCGTGGCCCGTGCTGACCGTCCACTTCCAGCCGCCGGCTTCGATGGCCCGCTTGAGGAGTGTGGGACTGATGCCTGCCGCACTGGTGACGCGGATGGCACTGAACTCCACGTGTGCGCTGACGACCGCGATCGGCTTCAGCCGTGCCAGAGTCTGGGCGGCGGCCGCCGTTGAGGCGAAGAACTTGCCCAGACCGGTGGCGATCTTGGCTACGGCCACCGCGACCTGGGGGATCTTTAGTACCGCGGCGCCGATGAGGACGACGTTGAGTGCCGTCCACAGGCAGCTCTCCACGTCCAGCGTGGAGAAGCACTTCCTCGCGTCGGTGACCCCCAGGATGTCGAGGAGGATCTGGCCGCCGTTCTCGACCGCCCAGTCGATGACGTCCTTGTTGGCCGCGGCCAGGGCGGCGCGGTACTCGTCAACGCAGGCCTGTCCACAGGCCTTGCGCAGTGCGTCCTCCTCGCTCAGGCTCAGGTCGGCTCCACCGTATCCAGGGCCGCCGTTGGACTTCGCGGAGGCCAGCTGCGCGGCGCGGAGCTCTTCCTCCCACTTGCGGTAGGCCTCTTCCGCCCGGTCCGCCGACGCGTCCGCGTCCTTCGCGGACTGCTGGGCGTTGGCGGCGGCGCCTTCGGCGGCCGTCGCGTCGGACTCGGCCTTGGTGGCCGTGCTGCTCGCGGCGTTCGCGTCCGCGGTCGCGGCGTTCGCCGCGGTACGCGCGTTGGTGGCGCTCTTCTCGGCCTCGGTGGCCTCGTTGTTCGCGCCCGCCGCTTCGCTCGCCGCATCCCTCGACGCGTTGCCGGCGAGGACGACCTCGGCTCCGGCCTGGGAGTTGTACTCCGCCGTCTTGGTGTCCGCCGTCTTCGCGGCGGCAGCAGCAGTCGCCGCCGTAACGGCGGAGGCGCGCGCCGCGGCCACCGACTTCAGGGCTGCGGCCGTGTCCGCGGCAGCGGCTGCGGCCGCCTGCGCGGCGAGCTTGGCATCGCCGCTCGCCTTGTCGGCGAGTGCCTTGGCATCGGCGGCCGCCTTCGTGGCCTCGTTGGACTTGGCGGTGGCCGCGGCCGCCTGCTGGTCGGCCAGGGGCTTCGTGGTCTGCCCGATCAGGACCGCGAAGGCCGCGGCCGAGTCCGATTCCCGGTACGGGGTGCCCGTCGAGATGGCCGTGTTGGCCGGCTTGACCGCTTCCGCAGCGGAGTCGCGGGCCGCCGCTGCCGCCTGCGCGGTCGCGAAGGCATGCCCGGCGGTGACCCCGGACCATGCCGAGGTCTTCTCGGCCTCGGTCTTGGCAGCGGTGGCGTCCTTCCTGGCCTGGACCGTGGCGGCCTGGGCCTTCTTGGCCTCCTGTTCGGCCTTGACGGCGTTCGCGGAGGCGGCGTCCGAGGCGTCGATGGCCTCGGCGGCCGCGGCGTGCGCGGTCTGCGCAGCGGCGTAGCTGGTCCACCACTGTGAGTTCGCGTTGTCGTAGGCGGCCTGCGCGCGGGCGGCGGCGCCTTCGGCGCGGGTGGCGGCGGCACGGGCGTCGACCGCCGCGGTACCCGCCTCGTTGGCGGCGCTACGGGCCCGCCCAGCCGCGCCCTTCGCGTCGTTGGCGGCGGTACGGGCCTCCGTGGCGGCCTTGCGGCTGTCACCGGCTGCCGTGGTGCCCTCGGCGGCGGCCGCCGCCGACTCCAGGGCGGCGGCACGGGCGTCCGTCGCCCGCATCGTACGTTCGGCCTCGGCCGCGTCGTCGCGGGCGAGCGCAGCCTTGATCTCGGCTTCCTCGGCGGCGTCCCGCTTGTCCGCCGCGGTGTCACCCGCGTTCTCGGCCGCGGTCCGGGCCTTGGCAGCCGCCTCGCGCTCGGTGGTGGCCCGGCCCTCGGCCGCCAGGGCCTTGTTCCGTGCCGTCGTCGCCTTGGCGTGCTCGGCCTTGGCGACGTCGCGTTCCTGCTCCGCCTTGACGCGCTGCGCCTTGGCGTTCTCCGCCGCGGTCTTGGCGGAGGCCTGGGCGGTCTCCGCCTTCGTCTGGGCGGCCTTCGCCTTGGTGGCGTTGTCCGCGGCTTCCTTGGCCTGGGCGGCGGCGGAGTCGGCCGCTGCCTTGGCCTGCGCGGCTGCTTCCTGCGCGGCGATGCGGCGGAACTCGGTGTTAACCGCATGCGACTGGGTCTGGGCCAGGGCATACAGGGTCTTGCTGTCCGCGACGGTCGCCTTCGCGGCGTTCGACGCGGTCAGAGTGGCCTTGGAGGCCGCTTCGGCAGCCGCGGCCGAGGCCTTCGCGACCTGGACGGACTGCTGCGCGAACAGGAGGCCGCGCCCGCGAGGGGTCTTGGCCGCGTCGGCAATGGCCCACGCAGAGTTCTGAGCAGCGCTCGCCTTGTCCGAGGCGGTCTTGGCGGCCGTCGACGAGGCCGCCGCGAGCTTCGCCTGATCGGCGGCCCGCGTACGGGCCGTCGCGAGATCCTTGTTGGCCTGGGTGAACACGGAGCCGGCCGGCCTGTTGCTCGCGTTCGCGGGCTGGCCCGCCCAGTACTTCTGCCAGGTGAGTATCTGGTCAGCGAGCCATGCCTGGCCCATGGCCTCGATCATGGCGCCGGTGGCCTTGCGGACCTCGGCGGCTCCGGCAACGTCGGCGTTGATGATCTCGGCGCGCGGCGTGGCCTGCGCGGCGTACTCCTGCTCCCACTCCAGGTGTGCAGTGACGACCATCGGCGACATGACACGGTAGAAGTCGACAGGGTTGCGGCTGTCGCACGCCCCCCCAGGCGACCTTGAGCGCCTCGACCTCAAGGCGGAACTCGACCGAGTCCTCGGCTGGCGCCGTGGCCATGAAGCCGCCGAGGCGCAGGTAGCGTGCGATGTCGCCGGCGGTCGTGCTGCGGTAGTTGTACTCGGTTTTCGTCGCATCCCGCAGCAGGGAATCGGTGACGAAGTCGTTGTTGAGGTCCTTGCCCTTGAGCTCGGCGGCAAGCGCCGTCGCGCGGTCGGCCGACTCTTTGGACGCCACGGCGTGACCGTCAGAGCCGATCTTGTAGGCGAGCTCGCGTTCGATGCCGGAGAAGGCGACGATGTCCTGGTCGAACTGTGGGGCGTCATGGGCGACTCCACCACGGTTCCCGGTCTCCCAATAGACGTAGTTCGACGCCTCCCAGCGCTTACGGCGGTCGACTGAGGCGATCGCGCCCCCGTAGGCATCGCGGTCCTTTATCCGCGCCTCGGCGAGCGGAAACATGCCCGTTACCGGATCGGTCGCAGTGGCGAGTTCCTGAGCCGTACCTGTGAGTGCCTTGGCCGCGACGCTCTTGGCCTCGGGCCCGCCCATGTGGAGCGCCACCCCGGCGGAACAGCGGTCCAGACGGGCCTGTTCGCCCAGGCTGATGGGCCGGTACGCCGGCTCGTCGTCCGGCGGGATTTCGATCGCCGAGGCCGGGGCGGCGCTGATCAGGCCTGCCAGGAGGGCGGTGCTGGTGGCGAGGGCGGTGCCGGCGAGGCCGCGGCGTACGGAGGCCCGAATGCCTGGGCTCCTGCCCCTCAAGAGGGTCGATCTTTGCACGTGTTTGCCTGTTCTTCGGAGCGAAGCGGACAGCCCGAAGGAAGGCGTGCGGATGTATGGGCGCTGGTCAGGCGCGAGTGATGTGTTCTTTGCCTTCCCCCAAGGCGTGAACCGACAGCTTCATGATCAGCCTTACCCGTGGTAGCACGTTTCCGGCCATGTCTACCCGAGAGTAGGAAATGCACAGGGAATCCACAGGATTCCTCCGGATCCCGGAAACGCACCGAGGGCGGCGCTCCCGGTCCCGGTGGGGGAGTCGGGGGCGCCGCCCTCGGTCTCTGTGCGGCAGAGGCGGGCCGGTGGGTCAGGCCTGCGTGGGGTTGCCCAGGTGGTGGACGCGGACCATGTTGGTCGTGCCCGGGACGCCGGGGGGCGAGCCGGCCGTGATGATCATGGTGTCGCCGGCGGCGTAGCGGCCCAGCTTGAGCAGCTCGCCGTCCACCAGGTCGACCATCGCGTCCGTGTTGTCCACGTGCGGGACGACGTAGGAGTCGACGCCCCAGCTCAGGGTGAGCTGGTTGCGGGTGTTCACGTCCGTGGTGAAGGCCATGATCGGCTGCGTGGCGCGGTAGCGCGACAGGCGGCGGGCCGTGTCGCCGGACTGGGTGAAGGCGATGAGCGCCTTGCCGTCGAGGAAGTCCGCGATCTCGCAGGCCGCGCGGGCGACGGAGCCGCCCTGGGTGCGCGGCTTCTTGCCCTGGACCAGCGGCTGGAGGCCCTTGGCGAGGAGCTCCTCCTCGGCCGCCGCGACGATCTTCGACATCGTCTTGACGGTCTCGATCGGGTAGGCGCCGACCGAGGACTCGGCCGACAGCATGACCGCGTCGGCGCCGTCGAGGATGGCGTTGGCGACGTCGGAGGCCTCGGCGCGGGTCGGACGGGAGTTGGTGATCATCGACTCCATCATCTGGGTCGCGACGATCACCGGCTTGGCGTTGCGGCGGCACATCTCGATGAGCCGCTTCTGGACCATCGGGACCTTTTCGAGCGGGTACTCGACGGCGAGGTCGCCGCGGGCCACCATGACCGCGTCGAAGGCGTCGACGACCGCCGCCATGTTCTCGACGGCCTGGGGCTTCTCGACCTTGGCGATGACGGGGACGCGGCGGCCCTCCTCGTCCATCACCTTGTGGACGTCCTTGACGTCGTTGGCGTCGCGGACGAAGGAGAGGGCGACCATGTCGCAGCCCATCCGCAGGGCGAAGCGCAGGTCGTCGACGTCCTTCTCCGACAGGGCGGGGACGTTCACGGCGGCACCCGGCAGGTTGATGCCCTTGTGGTCCGAGATGACACCGCCCTCGATGACGATGGTCTTGACCCGCTGGCCCTCGACCTCCGTCACCCGCAGTTCGACGTTGCCGTCGTTGATCAGGATCTGGTCACCCTTGGCGACGTCGCCCGGGAGGCCCTTGTAGGTGGTGCCGCAGATGGACTTGTCGCCCGGGACGTCCTCGGTGGTGATGGTGAACTCGTCACCGCGCACCAGCTCGACGGGACCCTCGGCGAAGGTCTCCAGACGGATCTTCGGGCCCTGGAGGTCGGCGAGCACGCCGACCGCGCGCCCGGTGTCCTCGGAGACCTGCCGGACGCGGTCGTACCGCTCCTGGTGTTCTGCCTGGGATCCGTGGCTGAAGTTGAATCGGGCCACGTTCATACCTGCCTCGATGAGCGCTTTCAGCTGCTCATACGAGTCGACGGCGGGGCCCAGCGTGCAGACGATTTTGGAACGGCGCATGAAGCGGATCCTATCCGTTTGTTTCGTAGCGGAATATTCCGTCTGGTGGAAAGTCCAAGTGACTACTGGGTAACCAGCGCGTACGCCTGGGTCGCGATCTCCAGTTCCTCATCGGTCGGGACCACGGCCACGGCCACCCGGGAGTGTTCCGCCGACACCAGCCGGGGCCCGTCGGACCGGACGGCATTGGCTTCGGGGTCCAGCGCGAGACCCAGCTGCTCCAGTCCCGCCACCGCAGCCTCCCGGACGCCGGCCGCGTTCTCCCCGACGCCCGCCGTGAACGCCACCGCGTCCACCCGGCCGAGTACCGCCGTATAGGCGCCGATGTACTTCTTCAGACGGTGGACGTACGCCGCCAGTGCGAGCCGGGCCGCCGGGTCGCCCCCGTCCGCCCGCCGCTGCACCTCGCGCATGTCGTTGTCGCCGCACAGACCCAGCAGACCGCTCTTCTTGTTCAGCAGCGAGTCGATCTCGTCGACGGACAGGCCGCCGACCCGGGCCAGGTGGAAGACGACCGCGGGATCCACGTCGCCCGAACGGGTCCCCATGACCAGACCCTCCAGCGGGGTCAGGCCCATCGAGGTCTCCTCGCACACCCCGCCCCGGACGGCCGAGGCGGAGGCCCCGTTGCCCAGGTGGAGCACGATCACGTTGACGTCCTCGACCGGCCTGCCCAGCAGCGCCGCCGTCGCCCGGGAGACGTAGGCGTGCGAGGTGCCGTGGAAGCCGTAGCGGCGGATGGCGTACTTGTCGGCCGTCGCCGCGTCGATCGCGTACCGGGCCACGTGCTCCGGCATCGTCGAGTGGAAGGCCGTGTCGAAGACGGCGACCTGCGGGACGTCCGCGCGCAGCGAGCGGGCCACCTCGATGCCCGTCACGTTCGCCGGGTTGTGCAGCGGGGCCAGCGGGATCAGGCTGCGGATCTCCGCGAGCACCTCGTCGTCGATCACCGTCGGCTGCGTGAACCGGGTCCCGCCGTGCACCACCCGGTGCCCGACCGCGGCCAGCTCCGGGGAGTCCAGGCCCGTGCCGTCGGCGGCCAGCTCCGCGGCGACCGCCTTCAGGGCGGCCTCGTGGTCGGCGATCGGGCCGAGCCGCTCGCGCCTGCCCGCCTCCGCGCCGGGGCCGGCGAGCGGTTCGTGCACGAGCCGGGAGGTCTCCTCGCCGATCCGCTCCACCAGGCCCATCGCGAGGCGGGACCGGTCCGCCATGTCGAGGAGCTGGTACTTGACCGACGAGGAGCCGGAGTTGAGGACGAGTACGCGCGATGCGGTCACGGTTGCGGTCTTTCCTTCTTGCGGACGGAGGGGGGTCAGGCGGTGGCGGCCGGCGCGCCCTGGGACTGCGCCTGGATCGCGGTGATGGCCACGGTGGTGACGATGTCCTGCACCAGCGCGCCCCGCGAGAGGTCGTTGACCGGCTTGCGCAGACCCTGGAGGACCGGGCCGACCGCGACGGCGCCCGCCGAACGCTGCACGGCCTTGTACGTGTTGTTGCCCGTGTTGAGGTCGGGGAAGATCAGCACGCTCGCCCGGCCGGCCACCTCGGAGTCCGGCAGCTTGGTCGCCGCGACCGACGGTTCCACCGCGGCGTCGTACTGGATCGGACCCTCCACGGCCAGATCGGGGCGCTGCGCGCGGACGATCTCGGTGGCCTTGCGGACCTTGTCCACGTCCACGCCCGAACCGGAGGTGCCGGTCGAGTACGAGAGCATCGCGATCCGCGGCTCCACGCCGAAGGCGGCGGCGGTCGCGGCGGACTGGACGGCGATATCGGCGAGCTGCTCGGCGTTCGGGTCCGGGTTGACGGCGCAGTCGCCGTAGACGAGGACCTTGTCGGCCAGGCACATGAAGAAGACCGAGGAGACGATGGAGGCCTCCGGCTTGGTCTTGATGATCTCGAAGGCCGGGCGGATGGTCGCCGCGGTGGAGTGCACCGAGCCCGAGACCATGCCGTCGGCGAGCCCCTGCTGGACCATCAGGGTGCCGAAGTAGTTGACGTCGGTGACCACGTCGCCGGCCAGTTCGACGGTCATGCCCTTGTGGGCGCGGGCCTGGGCGTAGTACTCGGAGAACCGTTCCCGCAGGGGGGAGGTCGCCGGGTCGATCAGCTGTGCGCCCGAGATGTCGAGGCCCAGGTCGCCGGCCTTCTTCAGGATCGCCTGCTCCTCGCCGAGCAGGGTCAGGTCGCAGACCCCGCGGCGCAGCACCACATCGGCCGCGCGCAGCACGCGTTCCTCGGTGCCCTCGGGCAGTACGACGCGACGCCGCTCGGAGCGGGCCCGCTCCAGCAGCTCGTGCTCGAACATCATCGGGGTGACCCGCTCGGACCGGGCCACGGACAGCAGCCCGCGCAGCTCGGCGATGTCCACGTGCCGTTCGAAGAGGCCGAGGGCCGTCTCCAGCTTGCGCGGGGTCGCGGAGTTCAACCGGCTCTGCAGCGAGAAGAGTTCGGCGGCCGTCGGGAAGCTGTTGCCGGCCACCGACACCACCGGGGTGCCCGGTGCCAGCTTCGAGGCCAGGGTCAGGACCTCGTCGGTCGGCCGCTCGTTCAGGGTCAGCAGCACGCCCGCGATCGGCGGGGTTCCGGAGGCGTGCGCGGCCAGCGCCCCCACGACCAGGTCGGAGCGGTCCCCGGGCGTGACGACCAGGCAGCCGGGGGTCAGGGCGTTCAGGAAGTTCGGCAGCATCGCGCCGCCGAAGACGAAGTCCAGGGCGTCGCGCGCCAGCCCGGCCTCGTCGCCGAGGAGCACCTCGCCGCCGAGCGCCCGGGTGATCTGGGCGACGGTGGGGGCCGACAGGGACTTGTCGTCGGGCAGCACGTAGCAGGGCACCGGCAGGCGGGCGGCGAGCCGCTCGGCTATGACGTCGCGGTCCTCGGCGGCCACCCGGTTGACGACCATCGCCACGACGTGGCAGCCCAGGCTCTCGTAGGCCCGGTGGGCGTTGCGCGCCTCGGCGCGCACGGCCTCGGCGGGGTGCTTGGTGCCGCCCACCACGGGGACGACGACGGCGCCGAGCTCGTTGGCGAGCCGGGCGTTGAGCGCGAGCTCGTCCGGGAGGTTCGTGTCGGCGTAGTCGGTGCCGAGGACCAGCATGACCTCGTAGTCGCGGGCCACCCGGTGGTAGCGGTCGACCAGCCGGGACACCAGCTCGTCGGTGCCCTTCTCGGCGAGGATCGCGGAGGCCTCCTCGTACTCCATGCCGTACGCCGTCGCGGCGTCCTGGTCGATCCGGTAGCGGGCCTTGAGGAGGTCGAAGAGCCGGTCGGGGCTGTCGTGCAGCAGCGGCCGGTACACGCCGACCCGGCCTGTCTGACGGGTCAGGAGCTCCATGATCCCCAGCTCGACGACCTGGCGGCCGTCCCCCCGCTCGATACCGGTCACGTACACGCTGCGCGTCACGCGTGCTCTCCGTCCCATGATGTGTGTGCCGGGCCGGCCCCGCCGCGGAGCGGGGAGATTTTCGACCCGGTTGTCCCGATTGGTGCGGGCTTGACCTCTTGACAATACCTCTGCGGCTGGATAGGACGCCCCCCGGGAAAAAGGCCTGGCCGGGAGGGCCGAAAGGCCCGGTGGGCGGATCGGCGCGGCGAGCGCACCCTCCTCGGACCGTGGAACAATCGGACAGGGTTCACCATTACGCCCTTCATCTTGTACGGCCGTACGCCCGCACGCGCCCGGCCGGGTACGACCAGGAGCAGGAGACACAGCACGATGCGTATCGGAGTTCTCACCGCAGGCGGCGACTGCCCGGGCCTGAACGCTGTCATCCGGTCGGTCGTACACCGCGCCGTGGTCGGTCACGGGGACGAGGTCATCGGTTTCGAAGATGGTTTCAAGGGCCTCCTCGACGGTCACTACCGCCCCCTCGACATCAACGCCGTCAGCGGCATCCTGGCCCGCGGCGGCACCATCCTCGGCTCGGCGCGCATGGAGCGCGCCCGGCTCCACGAAGCGGCCGAGAACGCGGCCGAGTTGGCCCGGCGCTACGAGATCGACGCGCTGATCCCGATCGGCGGCGAGGGCACCCTGACGGCCGCCCGGATGCTGTCCGAAGCGGGGATGCCGGTGGTCGGTGTGCCGAAGACCATCGACAACGACATCTCCGCCACCGACCGCACCTTCGGCTTCGACACCGCCGTCATGGTCGCCACCGAGGCCATCGACCGCCTCAAGACCACCGCCGAATCGCACCAGCGTGTGATGGTGGTCGAGGTCATGGGCCGCCACGCGGGCTGGATCGCCCTGGAGTCGGGCATGGCCGGCGGCGCCCACGGCATCTGTCTGCCGGAGCGCCCGTTCGAGGTGGAGGCCCTGGCCAAGATGGTGGAGGAACGGTTCTCCCGGGGTAAGAAGTTCGCCGTCATCTGCGTGGCGGAGGGCGCGCACCCGGCCGAGGGCTCCATGCCGTACGAGAAGGGCGAGATCGACGCCTACGGTCACGAGCGCTTCGCCGGCATCGGCAACCGCCTCGCCGTGGAGCTGGAACACCGCCTGGGCAAGGAGGCCCGCCCGGTCATCCTCGGCCACGTCCAGCGCGGCGGCACCCCCACCGCCTACGACCGCGTCCTCGCGACCCGCTTCGGCTGGCACGCGGTGGAGGCCGTCCACCGCGGCGAGTTCGGCAACATGACCGCCCTGCGCGGGACCGACATCGTGATGGCCCCGCTCGCCCAGGCGGTCACCGAGCTGAAGACCGTCCCGGATAACCGGATGTACGAGGCCGAGTCGGTCTTCTGACCCGGTCCGGCAGGCCCCGCCCGTCGGGACCTTCGACCCCACTTGCGCGCCGAACGGCCCCGGGCGTCTCCCTCGCGGAGCGCCCGGGGCCGTTTCGTCGCAGGAGGGGGTGTGGCCTATCCCGCACCGCCGGCCAGTGCCCAGAACCGGTCCACGATCTCCGCGAGGAACTCCCGGCCCGCGTCCCCGGTCCCGGCCGCGCCCCCGCCGCCGCCCCAGCTCAGGGTGGCCACCATCCGCGACTGGTAGTCGTTGTGCATCGTCTCCAGGACCCGCTCCAGATGGGCCTTGGGCACCGGCAGCAGTTTGGCCAGCGGTTTCGTGTACGCCTGCCAGCGGGTGGTGACCGCGCTGCGCAGCAGTCCGGCGAGCTCCTCCTCCTTGCCGGTCGCCGCCACGAACTGGGCCAGGGTCAGGCCGAGCACCGAGGCGAGGGCCGCGGACTGCCGTTCGTTGCCCTTCCAGCGCCCGGTGTCCTCCATCTTCTGGTACGCGTTCGCGTCCAGCCCGATCCGCCGGGCCAGGTCGTCGGGGTCCAGGCCGCGGGCCATGCGGTGTTCGCGCAGGGAGACGGGCTCGGCGAGCAGCTCGCCGGGGGCGCACCAGAGCACGCCGGCGAGCGCCGTGAGCTCGGCGGAGGTGGGGGACTGTTCCCCCCGCTCCCACGCCATCACGGTTTCGGGCGCGACGAGCAGGCCGTACTGGGCGCGCAGGCCATAGGCGACATGACCGGGAGCCATGCCCAGGGCCGCGCGCAGGCGACGCGCGGCGGGGGCATTGAAAGGTGGGCTGGAGTGCACACGGCACACCGTAGGAGTGGCCGAGGCGCGGCGACTACCAACCAATCAAACAAGCTCATAACTCGTAGGAAAGTCCTATGGAGTTTGATGCTTTGGGTCGTTTTCGCGGCGACTGTCCGGTAATCGGATTTGGTGAAGATCCAATATCAGCGTACGGATTCGGCCACCCCATTTCAGGTGCCTTCCGCATACTCGTGGAGTGATCCCCGTCACAGGCCCCGAACCGGACATCCACCCCGCACGTGATCCATATCGGGGACCCTCGCACACGGGGGTGGCGAGGGTCCCCCGGATTTCCGGCCCGCGCCCGCCCTTGCCTTGACGTCGGCGTCAAGCCCTACGGTCGGTCCATGCGCATCGGCGAACTGGCGAAGCGGGCCGGGACCAGCACACGGACCCTCAGGTACTACGAATCACGCGGGCTGCTGGCCGCCCGGCGGACCGGCAACGGCTACCGCGACTACGGCGAGGACGACCTGCGGCTGCTGCGGCAGATCCGCACCCTCCAGGACTTCGGCTTCGAACTGGAGGAGACCCGCCCCTTCGTCGACTGCCTGCGCGCCGGCCATCCGGCCGGGGATTCCTGCCCCGCCTCGCTCGCCGTCTACCGGCGCAAACTCGACGAGCTCGACGGCCTCATCGGCCAGCTGGCCGGTGTCCGCGAGCAGGTCGCCCGGCAGCTGGTCGCCGCCGAGGAAGCGGCCGGTGCCGGGGCCGGTGCCGGTGCCGGGGAGAGCGGCGGGGAACCGCCCGCGCCGCGCTGCGAGATGACCGGCTGATCCTCGACCGGCTGATCACCGGCCGGCCGGCGACCCACCGGCCGACCTCCGACCGAACCACCCCCACGAGAGGGGAACCACATGATCCACGCCCAGGGCGTACCCGAAGTGACCGATGCCGACTTCACCGCGGAGGTACTGGACGAACGGGGCCGTCCCGTCCTGGTGGAGTTCACCGCGGACTGGTGCGGACCCTGCCGCCAGCTCGCCCCCGTCCTGTCCGCCGTCGCGGCCGAGGAGACGGACCGGCTCAAGGTCGTCCAGATCGACGTCGACCGCAACCCGGCCACCGCCGCCCGCTACGGAGTCCTGGCCACCCCGATGCTGTTCGTCTTCCGGGACGGCGAACCCGTCCGCCAGCTCGTCGGCGCCCGCGCCAAGCGGAAGCTGCTCCAGGAACTCGAAGAGCACCTGGAGCAGCGGCCGGCCGCTAGGGCCTGAGCCAGACCGTCGCCATCGGCGGGAGCGTCATCCGCAGGCTCGCCGCACGCCCCTGGGCCGGTACCGGCTCGGGGCGCAGCGCACGGGCGTGGTGGACGCCGCTCCCGCCGTACGGTTCGAGGTCGGTGTTGAGGACCTCGCGCCACTGGCCCACCTCCTGCGGCACCCCGATCCGGTAGCCGTGCCGCACCACCGGGGAGAAGTTCGACACGCACAGCAGCGGCGAGCCGTCCCGCGCGAACCGCAGGAACGCGAACACGTTGTCGTCGGAGGCGTCCGCCTCCACCCACGCGAAGCCCTCCGGCACGCTGTCGCGCTCCCACAGCGCCGGCGAGGCCGTGTACGTGCGGTTCAGGTCGCGCACCAGGCTCCGTACGCCCAGGTGGTCACCGGCCGCCGGGTACGAGGAGTCCAGCACCCACCAGTCCGGGCCGTACGTCTCCGACCACTCCGAACCCTGCGCGAACTCCTGCCCCATGAACAGCAGCTGCTTGCCCGGATGGGCCCACATGAAGCCCAGGTACGCCCGGTGCGTGGCCCGCTGCTGCCACCAGTCGCCCGGCATCTTCGACACCAGCGAACGCTTGCCGTGCACCACCTCGTCGTGCGAGATCGGCAGCACGTAGTTCTCGCTGAACGCGTACACCATCCCGAAGGTCATGTCGTGGTGGTGGTACTTGCGGTGCACCGGCTCCTTCGACACGTACCGCAGCGTGTCGTGCATCCAGCCCATGTTCCACTTCAGCCCGAAGCCCAGCCCGCCCGCGTCCGTCGGCCGCGTCACCCCGTCCCAGGCCGTCGACTCCTCCGCGATCGTCATCACCCCCGGGCAGCGCCGGTACACCGTCGCGTTCATCTCCTGGAGGAGCGCCACCGCGTCCAGGTCCTCCCGGCCGCCGTGCGCGTTCGGCGACCAGTCGCCCTCGTCGCGCGAGTAGTCCAGGTACAGCATCGAGGCCACCGCGTCCACGCGCAGCCCGTCCACGTGGAACTCCTGGCACCAGTACACGGCGTTGGCGACCAGGAAGTTGCGGACCTCCTTGCGGCCGTAGTCGAACTCCAGCGTCCCCCAGTCCGGGTGCGCCGCCCGCCGCGGGTCCTGGTGCTCGTACAGCGGCCGCCCGTCGAACTCGGCCAGCGCCCAGTCGTCGCGCGGGAAGTGCGCGGGGACCCAGTCGACGATCACCCCGATCCCGGCCCGGTGCAGCGCGTCGACGAGGAAGCGGAAGTCGTCCGGCGTGCCCATCCGCGAGGTCGGCGCGTAGAACCCGGTGACCTGGTAGCCCCAGGACCCGCCGAAGGGGTGCTCGGCGACCGGCATCAGTTCCACGTGCGTGAACCCCAGCTCCTTCACGTACACCGGCAGCTGCTCCGCCAGCTGCCGGTACGAGAGCCCCGGCCGCCAGGACGCCAGGTGCAGCTCGTACACCGACAGCGGCGCCTGGTGCGGCGCCAGTGCCCCGCGGCGCGCCATCCACTCCGCGTCCTGCCACACGTACCGGGAGGCGGTCACGATCGAGGCGTTGGCCGGCGGGACCTCCGCGTACCGGGCCATCGGGTCGGCGCGCAGGGTGTGGCCGCCGTCCGGGCGAGTGATCTCGTACTTGTACAGGGCGCCCTCGGCCACCCCCGGCAGGAACAGTTCCCACACGCCGCTCGCGCCCAGCGAGCGCATCGGGTACGCGACCGCGTCCCAGTACGAGAAGTCCCCGCTCACCCGCACGCCCAGGGCGTTGGGCGCCCACACCGTGAACCGGGTGCCCGCCACCCCCTGGTGCTCCATCGGCTGCGAGCCGAGCGCCGTCCACAGTTCCTCGTGCCGGCCCTCGCCGATCAGGTGCAGGTCCAGCTCGCCGAGGGCGGGCAGGAACCGGTAGGGGTCGTGGACCTCGATCTCGTCGCTGTCGTACGTCACCAGCAGCCGGTAGTCCGGCACCCCGGTCAGCGGCAGCAGCCCGGAGAACAGCCCGTCCCCGTCGTCGAAGAGCTCCGCCCGCAGCCCCTTGGCGACGACCGTGACGGCCTTCGCGTACGGGCGCAGCACCCGGAAGGCCACCCCGCCGCGCTGCGTACGGGCCCCCAGCACCGCGTGCGGGTCGTGGTGGCGGCCCTCCAGCAGCCGGGCCCGTTCCTCCGCCGCCAGCGCGGGGGCCGGCCGCACCCCGTGGGGCGGGGCGGCGCGGCGGGCCCGGGGGGTGCGGGACCCCTTCGGCGCGGCCGGAGCGGCGGGCTCGGGTGCGGCCTTGTCGCGGACGGTCGGTGACGGCTGTCGTGCGGCGCTCACGCGAGCGGCCTCCTCGGGGGCTTCGGGTGGGGAGTGGTGCCGGGGGTGACCGGCGGGGGCATGCGGTGGGCGGGTCGCTGGGGTTCCGACAGCCGGCGGATCGCCGCCATCGGGACGTGCAGCCAGTCGGGGCGGTGCCGGGACTCGTAACGGGCCTCGTACACCGCCTTGTCGGTCTCGTACGCGCGCAGCAGCACCGGGTCCTCGCGGGGGTCGCGGCCGGTGGTGCGGGCGTAGCCCTCGCAGAACGCGGACCGGCAGGCGTCCGCCCAGGCGGGGGCGAACGGCCGGTGCGAGCGGGCGGCGTAGTCGAAGGAGCGCAGTATCCCGGCGATGTCGCGCACGGCCGGTTCGGGCCGGCGCCGGTCGGCCAGCGGCCGCGCGGGCTCCCCCTCGAAGTCGATCAGCGCCCAGCTGCCGTCGGCGGTGCGCAGGGTCTGTCCCAGGTGCAGGTCGCCGTGGATGCGCTGGGCGGGGACCCCGGCGCCCCGGGAGGCGGCCAGGGCGTCGAAGGCCCCGCGCAGCCCGGCCTCGTAGGGCTGGAGGGCGGGTACCTCGCGGACGGTGGCGGCGAGCCGCGCGGTCATCCCGGCGGCGAGCCGGGCCGTCTGCTCGGGGCCGAGCGCCAGGGTCGGCAGGGCGGCGGCCAGGGCGCTGTGCACCTCGGCGGTGGCCCGGCCCAGCGCGTGCGCCTCGGCGGTGAAGTCGGCCCCGGCGCCGAGCCGGCGCAGCGCCAGCTGCCAGCCGTCGTCGGAGCCGCGCAGGTAGGGCTGGAGGACGCCCAGGGTCAACGGTTCTCCACCGGGCAGCTCGGCCTCGTACCAGGCGACGGGCGCGGGCACCCGGGCGCAGCCGGCGGCGGCCAGTGCTCTGGGCAGTTCCAGGTCGGGGTTGACCCCGGGGCCGACCCGGCGGAACACCTTCAGGATGTACGAATCCCCGTAGATCAGCGAGGAGTTGGTCTGTTCCCCGGACAGCGGCCGGGGGGTGAGCCCGGCCGGGACCGGGGCCCCGGGGTCCCGGTCGAAGTGCAGCGGACCCAGGGTGCCGGGGGAGCGCAGCCGCTCCAGCAGCATCGAGGCGAGCCGGGGGTCGCCCAGAGCCTCGTAGACCGTGCGGCCCGTGTGCGGCCCGGACTCGACGTGCCCGATGAGGGCGGGGCCGAGGGCGGGCGGCAGGGGGGACGGGCGGATCCCGAGCAGGAGTTGGTAGCAGTCCCCGTCCACGTCGAGGAGCAGGTGCAGCAGTCCGGGGGTGGATCCCGGCGGCAGCAGCTCGGCCGCGGAGACGGTCCTGAGCCTGCTGATGGCGCGGCCCTTGCCCGCGAACCAGCGCTGGGCGGGCAGCCAGGCCCGCAGCATCGGTTCCAGCGGGGCGATCCCGGCGGCCCGGTCGGCCGTCAGTCGGCTCCGGGCGGATGCAGCCTCCGACATGGCGTCGCGTCCTTTCCCCGGGCCGTCACAGAATGCGCAGAGTGTCCCGGATGCGCGGCAGATGCTTCTCCGGTATGGGCGAGTGTCGGGTCAGGATGATCCGTACAGGGGCGGGCGATTGACCCGAATGAGTGCCCGCCCCGTACATCGGCCCCGTCAGTCGGCGCGCTTCTCGCTCCGCAGGCGGAACCAGTAGAAGCCGTGGCCCGCCAGGGTCAGCAGGTACGGCCACTCGCCGATCGGCGGGAAGCGCACGTCACCCGTGAGCTCCACCGGGACCCGCCCGTTGAACGACCGCAGATCGAGCTCGGTGGGCTGCGCGAAGCGCGAGAAGTTGTGCACGCACAGCACCAGGTCGTCCCCGTACTCGCGCAGGAACGCGAGCACCGCCGGGTTCGACGACGGCAGTTCGGTGTACGAGCCGAGTCCGAAGGCCGGGTTCGCCTTGCGGATCTCGATCAGCCGCCGGGTCCAGTGCAGCAGTGAGGAGGGCGACGCCATGGCCGCCTCGACATTGGTGACCTGGTACCCGTGGACCGGGTCCATGATGACCGGCAGGTTCAGCCTGCCCGGATCGCACGAGGAGAAACCGGCGTTGCGGTCCGGGGTCCACTGCATCGGGGTGCGGACCCCGTCGCGGTCGCCCAGCCAGATGTTGTCGCCCATGCCGATCTCGTCGCCGTAGTAGAGCACCGGCGAGCCGGGCAGCGACAGCAGCAGGGCCGTGAACAGCTCCATCTGGTTGCGGTCGTTGTCCAGGAGCGGGGCGAGCCGGCGCCGGATGCCGATGTTGGCCCGCATCCGCGGGTCCTTGGCGTACTCGGCGTACATGTAGTCGCGCTCTTCGTCCGTGACCATTTCGAGGGTGAGCTCGTCGTGGTTGCGCAGGAAGATGCCCCACTGGCAGCGGTCCGGGATCGCCGGGGTCTTGGCCAGGATTTCGGAGACGGGGTAGCGGGACTCTCTTCGGACCGCCATGAAGATGCGCGGCATGACGGGGAAGTGGAACGCCATGTGGCATTCGTCCCCGCCCTTCGCGTAGTCGCCGAAGTAGTCGACGACGTCCTCGGGCCACTGGTTGGCCTCGGCGAGCAGCACCGTGTCCGGGTAGTGCGCGTCGATCTCCGCCCGGACCCGCTTGAGGAGCCGGTGGGTCCTCGGCAGGTTCTCGCAGTTGGTGCCCTCCTCGGCGTACAGGTAGGGCACGGCGTCGAGGCGGAAGCCGTCGATGCCCAGGTCCAGCCAGAAGCGCAGGGCGGAGACGATCTCCTCCACCACCGCCGGGTTCTCGTAGTTGAGGTCCGGCTGGTGCGAGAAGAAGCGGTGCCAGTAGTACTGCTTGCGTACGGGGTCGTACGTCCAGTTCGAGGTCTCGGTGTCGACGAAGATGATGCGGGCGTCCTGGTACTGCTTGTCGTTGTCGGCCCACATGTAGTAGTCGCCGTACGGTCCGTCCGGGTCCTTGCGCGACTGCTGGAACCACTCGTGCTGGTCGCTCGTGTGGTTCATGACGAAGTCGATGATCACCCGCATGCCGCGGGTGTGGGCCGCGTCGACGAACTCCACGAAGTCGGCGAGGTCGCCGAACTCGGGCAGCACGGACGTGTAGTCGGAGACGTCGTAGCCCCCGTCGCGCAGGGGCGAGGCGAAGAACGGCGGCAGCCACAGGCAGTCGACGCCGAGCCACTGGAGGTAGTCCAGCTTCGCGGTGAGCCCCTTGAGGTCACCCACGCCGTCGCCGTTGCTGTCGTGGAAGGAGCGGACGAGCACCTCGTAGAAGACCGCCCGCTTGAACCAGTCGGGATCGCGGTCCTTGGCGGGGGTGTCCTCGAAGGTGTCGTGGACGGGATCGTTGATCATCATGTGGTGGGTGACCCTCCGGTGGGCGGGGACGGTCGCAGGGCGGCCAGTACGTGCGCGGGCGTGCGGCCCGGTTCCAGGCGCACGTAGTTCGCCCTGCCCCAGTGGTAGGTCTCGCCGGTGAGCTCGTCGCGCACCGCGAGGGACCCGTGCCAGTCGAGGCCGAGTACCGGCATGTCCAACGAGACCGTCGCCTCCTGGGTGTGGTGCGGATCGAGGTTGACGACCACCAGTACGGAATTGGCTCCGGCGTGCTTCGAAAAGGCGATCACCTGTTCGTTGTCGGTCGTGTGGAAGTGGATGTCGCGCAATTGCTGGAGGGCGGGGTTGCGTCGGCGCAGCCGGTTCAGGGTGGTGATCAGCGGGGCGATGGAGCGGCCCTCGCGGTCGGCGGCGGCCCAGTCGCGGGGCCGCAGCTCGTACTTCTCGGAGTTCCGGTACTCCTCGCTGCCCTCGCGCACCGGCTCGTTCTCGCAGAGCTCGTAGCCGGCGTAGACGCCCCAGGTGGGGGAGAGGGTGGCGGCGAGGACCGCCCGGACCTCGAAGGCCGGCCGGCCGCCCTTCTGCAGGTACTCGTGCAGGATGTCGGGCGTGTTCACGAAGAAGTTCGGCCGCATCACGGAGGCCGAACGGGTGCCGGACAGCTCCGTCAGGTACTCGGTCAGCTCCGCCTTGGTGTTGCGCCAGGTGAAGTACGTGTACGACTGCTGGAAGCCGATCGCGGCGAGCGCGCGCATCATGGCCGGCCGGGTGAAGGCCTCCGCCAGGAAGATCACGTCGGGGTCGGACTTGTTGATGTCCGCGATCACCTTCTGCCAGAAGACGACCGGCTTGGTGTGCGGATTGTCCACGCGGAAGATCCGGACGCCGTGCTCCATCCAGTGCCGCAGGATCCGGACCGTCTCCGCGACGATGCCTGCCATGTCGGCGTCGAAGTGGATCGGGTAGATGTCCTGGTACTTCTTCGGCGGGTTCTCGGCGTAGGCGATCGTCCCGTCCGCGCGGTGGCGGAACCACTCCGGGTGCTTCTCCACCCAGGGGTGGTCCGGGGAGCACTGGAGCGCGAAGTCGAGCGCGATCTCCATCCGCAGCTCGCGGGCGCGCGCGACGAAGGCGTCGAAGTCCTCGATGGTGCCGAGCTCGGGGTGGACGGCGTCGTGCCCGCCCTCCGTGGAGCCGATCGCCCACGGCACGCCCGGGTCCCAACTTCCTGCCGAGAGAGTGTTGTTGGGGCCCTTTCGGTAGGTGGACCCGATGGGGTGGACGGGGGGCAGGTAGACCACGTCGAAGCCCATGGCGGCGATGGCCGGCAGCCGCTCGGCGGCCGTCCGGAAGGTGCCGCTGACCGGAGCCCCGCCCGGCTCGACCACCGCGCCCTCCGAGCGCGGGAACATCTCGTACCAGGAACCGAAGAGGGCCCGCTTGCGTTCGACCTGGAGGGGCAGCGCCTTGGCCGCGGTGACCAGCTCCCGGTAGGGGCGCTTGGCGAGCGCCGCGTCGACCGCCGGGGCGAGCGCGGCCGCGTACCGCCGTTCCACCGGCCGGTCCTCGTCGCGCATCGCGTCGGCCGCCGCCAGTACGGCCTCGCGACCGTCGCGCTTGGGGATCTTGGCCGCGGCGCGGGTGTACAGCTCCGCGCCTTCGAGCAGGGTCAGCCCGGTGTCGAGGCCCGCCGGGATCTTGATGGCGGCGTGTGCGCGCCAGGTGGCGACCGGATCGCTCCACGCCTCGACGGTGTAGGTCCACCTCCCCTCGATCTCGGCGGACACCCGGGCCCCCCACCGGTCGGTGCCGGGGGCGAGCTCGTTCAGGGGGACGGGCGGGCGCAGCCGCCCGCTGGGATCGCGCAGGACGACGTGCGCGGCAACGGCGTCGTGGCCCTCGCGGAACACGGTGGCGGAGATTTCGAAGACCTCGTCCACGACCGCCTTGGCGGGTCTGGCGCCGCAGTCGACGGCAGGGCGGACGTCCAGCACGGGAATGCGACCGATCATGATGGGATCACCTGGGGGCAGTTCGCAGGGCTCGGTGACAACAGGCCAGCCGCGATGGCGGCTGGTAGTGCACGCTCTGTTCGCTCTGTTTCTAGCCGCTCGGAAGACGGCTGGGCTGCGGGCATGGCCGCTCCTGTCCGCGTTCACTCGGGTGGCGGGGAAAGGTTGGGGGCGGGTGCGCCGTGCGTGTACCGCGCGTACCCGCAGAGCCCTGCCCCACTCACACCCCGCCCAATCCGTGCTGTTGGTTAACTACTCGTACGTAGTGGCACGCGGAACTCCAAGGGATGGATCGACATCCACCGAGGCTGCGTCAAGTCGGCCGGGAGCAGCCGTTGTACAGCGAGACATCCCCCGCACCATCCGCCACCAGGGCCCCACAGCCGGTGTTCGCACTGCCCTGCGGGATGGAGCTGCGGCCCTGGCGGGAGGCGGACGCCCCGGTCCTCGTGGAGGCCTACGGGGACCCCGGCATCCGGCACTGGAACAGGCCCGAGCCGGAATCCCCGGAGTCGGCCGTCGCCCGCGTCCGGCGCTGGGGCCTGCGCTGGGAGGCGGGGGAGGCCGCGGTGTGGGCGCTGGCCGACCCGGGCCCGGCGCCGGCCGTCGGGCTCGTCGGCCTCGGCGACATCGATGTGAGCGGCGCCAGCGCGGAGTTCCTGTACTGGCTGCTGCCCCGCGGGCGCGGGCGCGGCGCGACGGTGCAGGGCGTACGGGCCGTCTCCCGGTGGGCCTTCGACGGCCTCGGCCTGCACCGGCTGCGGATCTGCCACTCCGTGGCCAACCCGGCCTCCTGCGCCGTTGCCGTCCGGGCGGGCTTCCCCCTGGAGGGCACGATGCGCGGCGCCCTCCACCACGCGGACGGCTGGCACGACGAGCACCTGCACGCCCGGCTGGCGACGGATCCGGAGACGGAGACGGTGTAGCCGGTGGCCGACCCCGACCCCGACCCCGACCCCGACCCCGGCGCCGCACCGCCGCCGCTGTTCCCGTACGTCGGCCCGCCGGGCCCGGCCGCCCTCGCCCGGCCCGGGGTCCGCGGGCGCGCCGTGCGCGGCCCGCGGGACCTGGACCCCCTCCCCGGCGACCCGGGCGAGCCCTGCACCTACGTGGTCGACCGGGAGGGGGTCCTGCGGATCGCCCCCCGGCGCAGCGAGCACGTCGTCTGCGCGGGCGGCGAACCGGTGCGGGCGGCCGGGGAGATGGGCTTCCGGCGGACCGCCACCGGGTCGTGGACGGTGGACTCGGTGAGCAACCTGTCCACCGGCTACTGCCCCGACCTGACGGCCTGGCGGGCCGTCGCGGCCGCCCTGGACCGGGCCGGGACCGACCGCCCGGAGGGGTTCACCCACGCGGTGGTCTTCCGCCGGTGCGAGAGCTGCCGGGAGTGCAACGTCGTCCGGGAGGACTGGTACGTGTGCGCCCTGTGCGACGCAGAGCTGCCACCCGAATGGAACGTCGGCCACGGGAGCTGACGCCGGCGGTCCGGCGCGCCCCGCGCACGCGGGACAATGCCCGGCATGGGCCTGACGGAGCAGCTCGGACATCCCGACCCCCGGCAACGGGAGGCCGCCGCACGCCGGGTGGCGCGGCGGGTGTGGGAGCCGGAGGCGGAGGAGGCGATCGGCGCCGCGCTCGTGCTGGCCGTCGGCGCGGAGACGGAACCCGGCGCGCTCGCGGCGCAGCTCGACGCGCTGCCCGCCGTCGAAGCGGGACTCACCGACGACGGCCTGCACCGGCTCGGCCTGGTCCGCTCCGAAGCCCCCGTGCTCGCCCGGCTCCTCGCGCGGGCCGGCCGGCTCCAGATCTCCGCGCCCGTGCGGCCGAGCGGCGCCGCCACCCTGGCCGTCGTGCGCTGCCTGCGCGGCGCCCCGCGCACCGGGCTGCGGCTGCGCACCCCGGACGGGGCGTGGACGGTGCTGGAGCGCATCGAGCTCTACGGCCGGGCCGTCGACCGCCTCGACTCAGGGTGCACCGGGCGGGTGCTGCTCTCCGGCCCCGGGGCCCGCGGCCTGGGGGAGTGGGAGCGCCTCGACGCCGACCCCCGCCCGCGGGAGTGCGTACGCGGGCTGCGCGCACCCGACCCCCGCGTCCGCGCCCTCGCCGCCGCCGGGGCGGCCGGGGCGGCGGGACCGGGAGGAGCCGCGGCAACCGGCTGGGCGGGCGAGGCCGCCGCGGACCCGGAGACGGGCGGCATGCTCTGCGCCGCCCTGGCCCGCGCCGCCGCCAACGAGCCCGACCCGGCCGCCCTGGAGTCCGAGCTCGCGGCCCTGCTGAGCCTGTCTCCCTTCCTCGGCCCCCCGGCCCTCGCGCTCCTGCACACCCTGGACCCCGCCACCCTCCCCGCCCGGCACCGCACTTGCCTGGACGCACTGCTGGGTCCGCACCGCACGGACTGAGGCGGGATGGCCCGCGGCCGGAGCCGACGCTAGCCTTCCGGGGGCGTTGCGCGGGTGCACAGCGTGGTGCGGCCGCTCCTATCCGTCATCCCCTGCGAAGGTGGTACACGTGAAGGCCATCCGTCGATTCACCGTGCGCCCCGTCCTCCCGGAACCCCTGATGCCGCTCGCCGAACTCGCGCGCAACCTGCGCTGGTCGTGGCATACGGAAACCCGCGAACTCTTTCAATCCGTCGATCCCGAGGGCTGGCAGGCCGCCGGCGGTGACCCCGTCCGGCTGCTCGGGTCCGTGCCCGCCGCCCGGCTGGAGGAACTCGCCGCCGACCGGCGGTTCCTGCGGCGGCTCGCCGTCGCCGTGGCCGACCTCGACGACTACGTCCACGGCGGGAGGTGGTACCAGAGCCAGGACAACACCGCCGAGCTCCCCGCCGCCATCGCCTACTTCTCCCCCGAGTTCGGGATCACCGCCGCGCTGCCGCAGTACTCGGGCGGCCTCGGGATCCTGGCCGGCGACCACCTCAAGGCCGCCAGCGACCTCGGCGTCCCCGTCATCGGTGTCGGGCTGCTCTACCGGCACGGCTACTTCCGCCAGTCCCTCTCGCGCGACGGCTGGCAGCAGGAGCACTACCCCGTCCTCGACCCCCACGAGCTGCCCCTGACCCTGTTGCGCCACGAGGACACGACTCCCGCCCGGGTGTCGCTCACCCTGCCGGGCGGGCGGTCGTTGCACGCGCACATCTGGCAGGCCCGCGTCGGGCGGGTGCCGCTGCTGCTGCTCGACTCCGACGTCGAGGACAACGACGCCGCCGCCCGCGAGGTGACCGACCGGCTCTACGGCGGCGGCAGCGACCACCGCCTGCTCCAGGAGATGCTCCTCGGCATCGGCGGCGTCCGCGCCGTGCGCGCCTACTGCGGGATCACCGGGCACGCCGCCCCGGAGGTCTTCCACACCAACGAGGGCCACGCCGGCTTCCTGGGCCTGGAGCGCATAAGGGAACTGGAAGGGGAGCAGGGGCTCGGCTTCGACGCCGCCGTCGAGGCGGTGCGCGCCGGGACCGTGTTCACCACGCACACCCCCGTCCCCGCGGGCATCGACCGCTTCGAGCGGTCCCTGCTCGCCCGGCACTTCGGCGAGGGCGGCGAGCTGCCCTCCGTACCGGTCGACCGGATCCTGGAGCTCGGGGCCGAGACCTTCCCCGGCGGTGACCCCGGGGTGTTCAACATGGCCGTCATGGGGCTGCGCCTGGCCCAGCGCGCCAACGGGGTCTCCACCCTCCACGGGGCGGTCAGCCGCGGCATGTTCGCCGGGCTCTGGCCGGGCTTCGACGCGGCCGACGTGCCCATCGCGTCCGTCACGAACGGGGTGCACGCCCCGACCTGGGTGGCCCCCGAGGTGATGCGGCTCGGCGCCCGCCAGATCGGGTCCGGGCGCACCGAGGACGCCCTCGCGGTCGGCGGTTCGCCGCGCTGGGACGCGGTCGCGCAGATCGCGGACCAGGACGTGTGGGACGTACGCCGGGCCCTGCGCGAGCAGCTGGTGCAGGAGGTGCGGGACCGGCTGCGGGCCTCGTGGAAGCAGCGCGGGGCCGCCGACGCCGAACTGGGCTGGGTGGACTCCGTCCTCGACCCGGACGTGCTCACCATCGGGTTCGCCCGCCGGGTGCCCTCGTACAAGCGGCTCACACTGATGCTCCGCGATCCCGAGCGGCTGCGCCGGCTGCTCCTGGACCCCGACCGGCCCGTGCAGATCGTCGTCGCGGGCAAGGCGCACCCGGCCGACGACGGCGGGAAGCGGCTGGTGCAGGAGCTGGTGCGCTTCTCCGACGACCCGCGGGTGCGCCACCGGATCGTGTTCCTGCCCGACTACGGCATGGCCATGGCCCAGAAGCTCTACCCGGGCTGCGACGTCTGGCTGAACAACCCGCTGCGGCCGCTGGAGGCCTGCGGCACCAGCGGGATGAAGGCGGCCCTCAACGGGTGCCTCAACCTCTCCGTCCTCGACGGCTGGTGGGACGAGTGGTTCGAGCCCGACTTCGGCTGGGCGATCCCCACCGCCGACGGGCTCGGCACCGACGAGGACCGGCGCGACGACCTGGAGGCGGGCGCCCTCTACGAGTTGATCGAGAGCCGCGTCGCACCCCGCTTCTACGACCGGACCGGGCGGACCGGGCTGCCCGTGCGGTGGATCGAGATGGTCCGCCGCACCCTGGTGTCCCTGGGGCCGAAGGTCCTCGCGGGGCGGATGGTGCGGGAGTACGTGGAGCGGCTCTACGCCCCGGCCGCCCTCTCCCACCGGGCCCTGGACCCCGCCGCCGCGCGGGACCTCGCCTGGTGGAAGGGGCGCGTACGGGCGGCCTGGCCGCGGGTGGCGGTCGAGCACGTGGAGGCCGTCGCCGCGGCGCCCGTCGGGGGCACCGCCGAGCTGGGCGCCACCCTCACCCTGCGGGTCCGGGTGGCGCTGGACTCGCTGGCACCCGATGACGTGGAGGTGCAGGCCGTCGCGGGCCGGGTCGACGCGCAGGACGTGATCCGGGACGCGCGGACCTTCCCGCTCAAGCCCGCCGCCGGCCCGGACCTGGAGGGCCGCTGGGTCTACGAGGGCCCGCTCGCCCTCGACCGCACGGGGCCCTTCGGCTACACCGTGCGGGTCCTGCCGAGCCACCCGCTGCTGGCGACGGCGGCCGAACTGGGACTGGTCGCCGCCCCGGTGGACGCCGAACCGGTGGGCAGCGTGGTGCTGCGCTGACGCGGCGCCGCGCCGGAGCGGCGCCGCGCTGACGCGGTGACGTCAGGGGGCGGGCGGCGGGTCCACCAGCCGCTGCCCGTCCTCCACCAGCATCCCGGCCCGCTTCACGCTGCGCAGGGTCGGGATCACCTCCACCTGGCCGACGCCGTCCACGGCGCCGATCCGCTCGGTCAGGTACGTGTAGAGCGCGTCGGTGTCCCGGCACACCACCACGGCCATCAGGGAGGCGGCCCCCGTCACGGCCGCCGCGAACGGCACCTCCCGGTGGCCCGCCAGCG
The DNA here is from genome assembly GCF_041862025.1 of Streptomyces sp. AB3(2024). Taxonomy (NCBI): domain Bacteria; kingdom Bacillati; phylum Actinomycetota; class Actinomycetes; order Kitasatosporales; family Streptomycetaceae; genus Streptomyces; species Streptomyces sp. AB3(2024). The sequence goes on along the minus strand of NZ_JBGWAB010000002.1, from coordinate 131,851 downwards.
CGGCTCCCACCTCCGCCAGCCGGGCCGGCGGGACGGTCAGCGCCAAGGTGGCCTCCGCCTCGTAGCCGAAGAGCGACGGGACGAACTCCACGTCGAAGAAGAGCGCTCCCAGATCGCGCAGCCGCTCCACCCGCCGCCGGGCGGTCGATTCCGACAGACCGGTGGCGCGGGCCAGGTCCGGATACCCGGCGCGGCCGTCCCGGCCCAGCAGCGAGAGCAGGGTCAGCTCCGTCTCGTCCAGGACGTACCGCTCTTGACCGGGCTCGACGGGGGGCCGTGCCAGCGCCGCGATCTGGTCGGGCCGCAGCACGTCCACGCCCGCCCACGCGTCGGGCCCGCCGAAGAACTTCCGCAGGATGGTGTGGGCGCTGATGCCGGTCACCCGGCGGGTGCGCGGCAGCTTCTCCAGCAGCAGGGCGTCCCGGTCCTTGCGGGTCCGGGCCCGGGTCATGCAGTGGATCTCCGTACCGCCCGAGTTCAGGGTCACCCACGCGATGTCCGGACGGCGGGCGAGCGCCTCCGCCACCGGGAGCGCCGCGTCGGGGGCGCACTGCACCCGCAACCAGGACTCGAACAGGCCGATGCGGCTGCCCTGCGGCAGCCCCACGACCCGGACCAGGCCGTCGGTCCGCAGGCGCCGGTAGCGTCGTACGACCGTCTGGTCGGAGACCTCAAGCACCTCGGCGATCCGGCTGAAGGGGGCCCGGCCGTCGATCACGAGGGCCTGGACCAGGGACTGGTCGAGGGCATCCAGCTCCACATCGCTCACGGTTTCCATCATCGCAGGCGTTTCGATGAGGGAAATCCGGCAGGACGGGCCCACTGGGTGGGGGGCGGGCGCGGGGTGCTGAGACCTTGGGGCACCGGGATCCACACCTTTCCCGGGATCAGCGACCGAGGAGAACCCCATGCGCAAATGGCTCCCCCTGACGGCCGTGTGCCTCGGGGCCTTCATGCTGCTGGTCGACGTCACGATCGTGACCGTCGCCCTGCCGGACATGGCGGAGGACATGAACACCGGCTTCGCCGGACTCCAGTGGGTGATGGACGTCTACGCCCTCGCCCTGGCCGCCCTCCTGCTCGGCGCGGGCTCGCTCGCCGACCGGATCGGCCGCCGCCGCGTCTACCTCGGCGGTCTCGCCGTCTTCGCCGCCGCCTCCCTCGCCTGCGGGCTGGCGACCGGTCCGGGGGCCCTGATCGCCTTCCGCGCCGTCCAGGGACTGGGCGGCGCGGCGATGTTCGCCACCACCATGGCCCTGCTCAGCTCCGCCTATCAGGGCCGCGACCGCGGGATCGCCTTCGGCGTCTGGGGAGCGGTCAACGGCGCGGCCGCCGCGGCCGGGCCGATCGTCGGCGGGCTGCTGACCGAGCACTTCGGCTGGCGCTGGATCTTCTTCATCAACCTGCCCTTCTGCGCCCTGGCCGTCTACGTGACGCTCAAGGCGGTGGCCGAGTCCCGCAACCCGCGGGCCACGGGCCTGGACCTGCCGGGCATGGCCGCCTTCACGGCGGGCGCCGGGGCCCTGACCTACGCGCTGATCCGGGTCGGCGAGAACGGCTGGACCTCCGCCGCCACCCTCGGCCTGCTGGCGCTGGCCGCCCTCGCCTTCACCGCGTTCGTCCTCGTCGAACTGCGCAGCACCAAGCCGATGCTGGACCTCTCGCTCTTCCGCAGCCCGAGCTTCGTCGCCGTCATGACGGGCGGCCTGCTGCTGTCCGGCGCGGCCTTCTCGTACCTGATGTACGTCTCCCTGTGGCTCCAGTCCGCCGAGGGCATGGGGCCGGTCCAGGCGGGTCTGGTGCTGGTGCCGATGAGCCTGGCCGCCTTCGTCGTCTCGGCGCTCGCCGGGCGGCTGCTGCACGCGGCTCCGCCGCGGCTGACCATCGCCGGCGGACTGCTGCTGATCGGTGCGGGTGCGCTGCTCCAGGCCTGGATGACGGACGCCGGCGACGGCTGGACGGCGCTGGTGCCGGGGCTGGCGCTGACCGGCGTCGGCGTCGGGATGGCCACCCCGCAGCTGGCGGCCGTCGCGATGGCCTCGGTGGCGCCGGCCCGTGCCGGCATGGCGGGCGGCGCCCTGAACACCTCCCGGCAGCTGGGCAACGCCCTCGGGATCGCGGTGCTGGGCGCGGTGTTCCACGCCGGGCTGGCATCCGGGCTCGGCGACCGCCCGCGCGGGACGGCCGACGTACTGGCCTCCGGCGGGGCGGGGCGGCTGCTCGCCGAGGCCCCGGACGCGGCGCCGTGGGTGGAGGCCGCCTTCGCGAGCGGGCTGCGGGAGACGTTCCTGGCCTCGGGGGTGATGGGGCTGGCGGGCGCGCTGGCGGTGGCGCTGCTCATCCGCCGCCCGGCCGCCGACGCCCGGGTCCCGGCCCAGGCCTCCGCCGCGGCGGACGCCGCCCCGCAGCGGACCTCGGCCTGAGGAAGGCGGATGGCTCAGGGGCGTTCCGTGAGGGTGAACCTTCGAACGCACTGCGCATGCCGCGCCGGTTCCGCCCTCGGGTCCGCTCCTACGCTGCCCGCGGTGCCCACCCGACCCGGGCACCGCCGGAACCCGAGAAACGGAACGATCATGCGTCTTCGTACCACCGCGGCGGGGCTGCTCGCGTCCCTCGCACTCGTCCTCCCCACGGCCGGCCAGTCCCTGGCCCTCGGCCACGACCCCCACCACGACAGCCTCGGCACCTTCTTCTACCGCTTCACCGACGGGGACGGCGAATCCCGCACCGGCCAGATCCACCCCGGGGACAACGACACCTGCTACCAGCTCACCCACGCCCAGCGCCACCCGGCGTACGCCGCGAAGAACGAGACGGACTCCCTGGCGCTGGTCTACCGCAACGGCAACTGCGGCGGCGAGGCCGAGGAGACGTTGTTCCCGGGCGACCGGGCCAACAACCTCAACGCCAGGTCGGTCTACTTCAAGCCGGTCGACGGGCACCACGGCCACCACGACGGCGACGACTGGGGCGACGAGGACCGCAGCGCCGGCCCGCGCACCGTGCGGGACCGCGCGGGCGACCTCTTCGGCCGGGTCATCGGCCCGCGGGGCTGATCCCGCCCCGGCGCGACACGGCCCGGCATCCCCAAGGGGGGTGCCGGGCCGCATGGAACAGGGCCGCCCGGGGAGGTCTCTCTCCCGGGCGGCCCCGTGATCTAGCGGTTCAGCTCTGGTTCACCGGTGCCCCTCGTGGGGGTCAGAAGGTGAGCTTCCAGCTGTCGATCTTGCCGGTGTCGGCGGAGGCGAGGTCCGCGACACGGAGCTTCCAGACACCCTGGGCGACCTCGGAGGAGGCGTTCACGGTGAAGCTCTGGAGGATGTTGTCCGCGCTGCCGCCGGTGCGGTTGCGCAGGTTGTAGACGGTGCCGTCGGGGGCGACCAGGTCGACCCGCAGGTCACCGACGTAGGTGTGCTTGATGTCCACGTCCACCTTGAGGGTGCTCGGGGCGTTGCCCGTGCGGGTCACGGTGATCGGGGACTCGACCGTCGCGTTGTCGTCGATCGCGTAGTCGTTGGTGTTCTCGAAGACGTTCTGCTGGGAGGTGCCGACCGTCCAGGTGAAGGACGCCGTACCGGTCTTGGCCGCGGAGTCGGTCACGGTGACGGTCACGTTGGACGTGGCCGCCGTGGTGGCCGTGCCCGAGATCAGGCCGGTGGAGGAGTTGATCGACAGGCCGGCCGGCAGGCCGGTCGCCGCGTAGCTCAGCGCACCCGGGTTGGTGCTGGTGGCCTGGACCTGCAGGCTCACGGCGGTGTTGATCTGGGTGGTCTGGTTGGCGATCGGGGTGACCGAGACGCCGGAGACGATGCGCGCACCGACGTTGATGCCGGCCCAGGCGTTGGCCACGTTGTTGTACGTGGTCGAGCCCTGGCCGTACAGGTCGGCGGCGGCCTGGAGGGTCGCCGTACGGGCGGCCGCGTAGTTGGTGTTGGACTTGAAGTAGCCCACCGTCAGCGCGCGGAACCAGATCTTCGCGGCGGCGTCGCGGCCGATCGCGGTGACCGGGAGGCCGTCCGAGGTCGGCGAGTCGTAGCTGACCCCGTTGATGACCTTGGCGCCGGAGCCCTCGGACATCAGGTAGTAGACGTGGTTGGCCGGGCCCGAGGAGTAGTGGACGTCGATGGAGCCGATGCCCGAGTACCACGCGTCCTTGGAGCCGCCGTCCTTGCTCGGCTTGTCCATGTAGCGCAGCGGGGTGCCGTCGCCGTTGATGTCGATCTTCTCGCCGACGAGGTAGTCACCGACGTCGTTGGGGTTGTTCGCGGCGAACTCGACGTTCGCCGCCATGATGTCGGAGGTCGCCTCGTTCAGACCGCCGGGCTCACCGCTGTAGGTCATGTTGCCGGTGACCGAGGTGAGGCCGTGGGTCATCTCGTGCGCGGCCACGTCGATGGAGGTCAGCGGGTGGTTGTTGCCCGTGCCGTCGCCGTAGGTCATGCAGAAGCAGGAGTCGTCCCAGAACGCGTTGACGTACGCGTTGCCGTAGTGGACCCGGCTGTACGGGGCCACGCCGTCGTTGCGCAGACCGTTGCGGCCGTGCACGTTCTTGTAGTAGTCCCACGTCAGCTGCGCACCGTACGCGGCGTCGGCGCCGGCGGTCTGACGGTTGGAGGGAAGGCCGTTGCCCCAGGTGTCGGACGTGCTCGTGAAGAGCGTGCCGGTGCCGGAGCTGCCCCCGTTGAGGTCGTACGTCTTGTGGCCGCCGCGGCCCGCGTCGGTCAGCGTGTAGCTGCTGCCGGACTGCGAGGTGCCCAGGGTGACCTGGCCGCTGTACTCGGTGTTGCCGATGCCCTTTTCGATGGCCTGCCACTCGGTGATCTTCGCGCCGGTCTTGGCGTTGGTGATCACGTGCAGCTTGCTCGGGGTGACGCCGTCGCTCTGGAAGCCGCCGACGACGGTCTCGTAGGCGAGGACCGGGGCGCCTTCGGCGGCCCAGATCACCTTGCGGGCACCCTGCTCGGCCTTGGCGTCCTTGCCGCCGGCGGCCGACAGCGCGGCGAAGGCGGTGCCCTCGGCGGCCGACGGGGTCACGGTGGCGGAGGTGTCCGCGACCTTGATCTCGTGGTTGGTGGCCTTGGTGACGCTCTTGGTGACACCACCCTTGGCGTGGACCGTCAGGTCACCGCCGAGGACGGGCAGGCCGTTGTAGGTCCGCTCGTAGGTGGTGTGCGTGGTGCCGTCCGCGTCCTTGACCACATCGCGGACGACGAGCTTCTCGCCGCTGCCGAGACCGAGGGCCTTGGCGGCCTGCACGGTGGTCGAGTTGGCGTCTGCCAGGAGCGTCGCACGCTCCGAAGCGCTGAGTACGAGATTGGTCGCGCCCGGATTGGGCTGGGCGACCTTGGCGGCCTGCGACGCGGTGGCGTCGGCGGTGGCGGTACCGGCCTGTATACCTACGGCGAGCAGGGCTGCCGCGGCTACGAACGCTCCGGCCGCAGTGGCACGCCTCTGGGGGGTGGAACTCAACGCAGACTCCTTCTGCAAGGGGGGTTCCGGATGGCTGGGTGGGCCTCCGGGCAGATCAGGGCTGATGCGATGAACGGATCGAAGAGTGCCATCAGTTGGCCGTGATGTCAGGGCCGCGTCAAAAGGTTGGCCGGAAACAGTCCGTTGTCCGAAGAGACGTATCCGGTATCCGAACCATTCACCTTCGTGTGGGAAGAAGGGCTCCGGGATCCGGAATAGTTGATACCGGTATTTAACGCTTGGGCAACGAGAGGCCTCGTTCACCCGAACGGCATTAAACGTACGGGTGTTTGTCGTACTGTTTCCCGGTGCGACAGACGCCCGTTGCCAGGGGAAGCCGCGGGCAGGCACCACCGACATAGACCACGTGCCAGGGGGGCCCATGAGGCATGTCCGTTTTCCTGCGCAAAGAGCGGCCGGAGCGGCCGCGGATGTGGAGGGGACGACAACCGCCCCTGCGCGGCGCCTCGGTGACAAGGCCCGCTGGTACCTGCCGGCCGCGGTGACGGCCGACTTCGTCGGGGCCGCGATGCCCGTCGGCCTGGTCTTCGACGCTGCCCAGCAGGCCAGGCCGGTCTCCTGCGCGCTCGCCGCCGCCCTCGCGTGGACCGGCGTGCAGGGCCTGCGACGACGTTACTCCTCCCGGGCGCTCGGAGAATCCCGCGGAGTGCTGCCCGTCGTGCACGACTGGCTGATTCTGATCGGAATCCTGGCCGTCGCCCGGGTGATGACGGGGGAGAGCACCCCCCGACTGGCCGCCCTCGGGGCGCTGTTGCCCGCCCTGCTCGTCACCGTCGCCTGCCACAAGCTCACCTACCGGCACCTGTCGGCCGCCCGCCGCGAGGCCCAGGCCGTCAGCCGGGTCCTGGTCATCGGCGAGCCCGAGGCCGCCGAGCACGTCATCGCGCACCTCGCCGCGCGCACCGACCACCCGTACGTCGTCGTCGGCGTGGTCGCCGTCGGCGACGGCTCCCTGACCAGCGGCGTCCCGGTCGCGGCCCGGTTGGACCGCGGGATGCCCGAGGCCCCGAACGGCGACTGGGCCCCGGTGCTGGGCGCCGTCCGCAGTCACCACGCCGACCTGGTGCTGGTGGCGCCGGGCGCCCGGATCTCGGGGGAGCGGCTGCGCCGGGTGGCCTGGGTCCTGCACGACGAGGGCCTCGAACTCGCCGTGTTCCCCGGGCTGGTGGAGATATCCGTGAAGCGGCTGGAAACCCGGTCCGCGGGCGGACTCGCCGTGCTGAGGGTCGCGCCGCCCGTGCGCCGCGGGGTGCAGACCCTGCTCAAGTCGGTGCTGGACCGTCTCGGCGCCGGTGTCGGACTGCTCCTGCTGTCGCCGCTGTTCCTGGCCGTCGTGCTGGCCGTCCGGTTCGGCTCGCGCGGCCCGGCCTTCTACAGCCAGCGCCGGATCGGCCGCGACGGGGAACCCTTCGTCATGTGGAAGTTCCGCACGATGGTGGTGGACGCCGACCGGCTGAAGGCCGAGCTGGCGGGTACCAACGAGAACGACGGCCTGATGTTCAAGATGCGCCGCGACCCCCGGGTGACCCGGGTGGGCCGCCTGCTGCGCCGCACCTCGCTGGACGAACTCCCCCAGCTGGTCAACGTGCTGACCGGCAGCATGTCCCTGGTCGGCCCGCGCCCGCCGCTGCCGGAGGAGGTGGCGGAGTACGACGAGGTCGAGCTGCGCCGGCTCACCGTACGGCCCGGGATGACCGGCCTGTGGCAGATCAGCGGGCGGTCGGACCTCTCCTGGGACGAAACGATTCAGCTTGATCTCCAGTACGTCGACAACTGGTCGTTCACCAGCGACGTCGACGTGATGGGCCGTACGCTCCGCGCCGTCGTCGACGGCCGCGGAGCGTACTGAGGGCCGTGGTGGAGTCAGCCCTTGTGGCCCTGGTCGAGCCACCAGCGGTAGGTGGCGGCGATGCCGTCCCGCAGCGGGATGCCCGGCTTCCAGCCCAGCGCGGTCAGGCGCGAGACGTCGAGCAGCTTGCGCGGGGTCCCGTCCGGCTTGGACGTGTCCCAGGCGAGCCGGCCCTCGAAGCCGGTCACCTCGGCGACCGTCTCGGCCAGCGCCCTGATGGTCAGGTCGTCGCCGCAGCCGATGTTGACGGGCTCGTCCCCGTCGTAGCGCTCCAGCAGCACCGCGCACGCGGCCGCCAGGTCGTCGACGTGGAGGAACTCCCGGCGCGGGGTGCCGCTGCCCCACAGCGTGACCTCGTCGCGGCCCTCGGCGGCGGCCTCGTGGAAGCGGCGGATGAGGGCGGGCAGGACGTGCGAGGACTCCAGGTCGAAGTTGTCGCCCGGACCGTAGAGGTTCGTGGGCATGGCCGAGATGTACGAGGCCCCGTACTGCTTGCGGTAGGACTGGACCTGCACGATGCCGGCGATCTTCGCGAGGGCGTACGCCTCGTTGGTGGGCTCCAGCGGGCCCGTCAGCAGGGCGTCCTCGTGGATCGGCTGCGGGGCGAGCTTCGGGTAGATGCAGGAGGACCCGAGGAAGAGCAGGCGGTTCACCCCGGCGGCGTGCGAGCCGGCGATGACGCTGAGCTGGATCCGGAGGTTGTCCTCCAGGAACTGCACCGGGTACGTGCTGTTGGCCATGATCCCGCCGACCTTGGCGGCGGCCAGCACGACCGCGTCCGGGCGCGCGTCGCGCAGGTAGGCCTCCGTGGCGGCGGCGTCGCGCAGGTCGAGGTCGGCCCGGCCGCGGGTGAGTACCTCGTGGCCGTCGGCGGTGAGCCGGCGGGCCACCGCGGACCCCACGAGGCCACGGTGTCCGGCGACGAAGACGCGGGCGTGCGGGGGCAGGAGCGGCGAACTTGTCATACCGCCGATGATGCCAGCCCGCTGCCGCGGCGTTCCCCGGACCCGCTCCCGGGGCCGGTTCCCGTCCACGTGCGGGCTCCTGACGGTTCGCCGGCCCGGCGGCATCGGCGCCCCGGAGGCGAAGGGGCCCCGACAGGGCAGTACGGTACGCATCCAGCCTCGGCCGAGGGCGGGTTCCCGCACCTCACACCCGGCCTGCCAGGCCAGACACAGCCTGAACACGAACGACAGCAACGACAACCTGGGGGACCCCATGGGCAAGACCGCACTGATCACCGGCGTCACCGGACAGGACGGCTCGTACCTCGCCGAGCTCCTGCTCTCCAAGGGCTACACGGTGCACGGGCTCGTGCGGCGGTCCTCCAGCTTCAACACCGAGCGGATCGACCACGTCTACCAGGACCCGCAGACCGCGAACCGGTCCTTCGTCCTGCACCACGCCGACCTCTCCGACGGCGTGGCCCTGGTGAACCTGCTCCGTGACATACGCCCCGACGAGGTCTACAACCTGGGTGCCCAGTCCCATGTCCGGGTCTCCTTCGACGCCCCCCTCTACACGGGCGACGTGACCGGCCTCGGCGCGCTGCGGCTGCTGGAGGCCATCCGGGCCAGTGGTGTGGACACCCGGATCTACCAGGCCTCGTCCTCCGAGATGTACGGCGCGACCCCGCCCCCGCAGAACGAGGGCACCCCCTTCCATCCGCGCAGCCCGTACGGCGCCGCGAAGGTGTTCGCGTACTGGACCACGGTCAACTACCGCGAGGCGTACGACATGTTCGCGGTCAACGGGATCCTCTTCAACCACGAGTCCCCGCGCCGCGGCGAGACGTTCGTGACCCGCAAGATCACCCGGGCGGTGGCCCGCATCAAGGCCGGCCTCCAGGACCACCTCTACCTCGGCAACCTCGACGCCGTCCGCGACTGGGGCTACGCCCCCGAGTACGTCGACGCGATGTGGCGGATGCTCCAGCAGGACGAGCCGACCGACTACGTGGTGGCCACCGGAGTCGCGGCGACCGTCCGCGAGTTCGTCGAATCCTCCTTCACGCACGCGGGCCTCGACTGGAACGAACACGTGCGCTACGACCCCAAGTACGAGCGCCCGAGCGAGGTCGACGCGCTCATCGGCGACGCCTCCAAGGCGCAGGAGCTCCTTGGCTGGAAGCCGTCGGTCCTGGTGCCGGAACTGGCGCGGATCATGGTGGACGCCGACATCCGTCAGGTCGAGGACCAACTGGCGGGCGCGAGCGTCCGTATCGACCGCTGAGGCCCTGCGCTTCGCCTACGATTTGCCGTGTCCCGGTCATCACCGCGACCTTCCGCGGTCTTGGCCGGGACAAACCTGCCGTATGTCTGAAGTGTGTCCTCCGCGTTGAACCCTGTTGGTTCCAATTTGGTATGCAAGGGGTCAACTGAGGTGACCAGGGCGACGCGTGAGCCCTAGTCTGCGCCAATACATATGGCTGTTCGGATAGTTCCAGCCATCAAGCCGGGCGATTGCCCTGGGGGGCTCATGCGTAGATCCAGAGGGCTGACTGCTGCCCTCGCCCTGTCACTGGCCGGCGCCGGTACCGGAATAGGCCTGGTGTTGATGCCCGAGGCGTCCGCCATCACGCCGCCCGTGGCGTTCACCGCCGACGAACTGCCCACGTGGCAGCCGAACGGCGTCGTCTTCGCCATGGAGCAGGCGAACGGCACCGTCTTCGCCGGCGGCACCTTCTCGGCGGTCCGCCCGCCCGACGCCGCGGCCGGCACGGAGCAGGAAGCCGTGAACTTCGTGGCGCTCGACGCCGCCACCGGCAACCCCACCTCCTGCAAGCTGGCCTTCACCGTCGGCGACGGCACCGCGACCGTGCGGGCGCTGGCCGTCTCGAAGGACAAGAAGACCCTGTACGCGGGCGGCTACTTCGGCGCCGTCAACGGAACCCCGGTCTCCAGCCTCGCGGCGATCGACATCGAGACCTGCGCCCCCAAGGCCTCGTTCCACCCGAGCGTCCCCGCCACCGTCCGGGCGCTCGCCGTCACCGACGACACCCTCTACATCGGCGGCGACTTCGGCACTGTCGAGGGGCAGACCCGCGAGCGGTTCGCCGCGGTCGAGGCGGGCTCCGGCGCGCTCAAGCCCTTCACCGCCAACGCGGACGAGCCGGGCCGGGCGATCCAGGTCAGCAACGACGGCAAGAACGTCCTGCTCGGCGGCGACTTCTTCTCGGTCAACGGCTCCAACACGCACGCGCTGGCGGTGGTCGACGCCACGACCGGCGCGGTCGCCAAGACCTACTCCACCATCCCCTCCAACTCGGTGGTCAAGCACATCGCGGCCGACGCGACGGGCTACTACACCGGCAACGAGGGCTCGGGCGGCGGCGTCTTCGACGGCCGCATCGGCCTCGACACCAACTTCAACGAGAAGTGGCGCGACCGCTGCATGGGCGCCACCCAGTACGTGCTGCCGTACGACGGGGTGCTCTACAGCTCCTCGCACGCGCACGACTGCTCGCTGGAGGGCCAGTTCCCCGACGGCAAGCGCAACTTCCTGCTGGCCCAGCAGACCGACTACAAGGGTGCCGCCCCCGCGCCCGTGGACGGTTTCGTGCAGAGCCCGCCGAAGCTCGGATGGCACCCCACCGCGAACGACGGCATCGGCGAGGGCATCGGCCCGCGCGTCATGTCGATCGCGGAGAAGGACGACGTCAAGTACATGTGGGTCGGCGGTGAGTTCACCCTCATCAACGGCCGTGCGCAGCAGGGCCTGACCCGCTTCGCCTCCACCGGTGACGTCGGTGCCCCGACCACCCCGATCGCCAGTGCCGGCAGCGTCAAGCCCGGTGAGGTCCAGGTCCGCTGGCGCACCAGCTACGACCAGGACGACAGCAAGCTGACGTACCGGATCTACCGCAACGGCTCGGGCACCCCGATCGCCACGGTCTCGGCCGATTCCCTGGAGTGGGAGCGCCCGCAGGCCTCCTGGACCGACACCACCGTCAAGGCCGGCCAGGCCTACAGCTACCGGGTGACCGCCACCGACGGCGCGGGCAACACCAGCGCCCTGTCGGCGAACGTCTCCGTGACCGTCCCGGCCTCGGTCCAGGCCTACCCGGACAAGGTCCGCGCGGACGGCGCCAACCTCTACTGGCGCTACGACGACACCGTCAGCCCGTACGTGGCCGACTCCTCGGTCTCCGGCAACACCAGCGGCATCCAGGTCGGTGCCCCGGCCCTGGGCCAGAGCCCCGGCGCCCTCACCGGCACCAGCACGGCGATGGGCTTCAACGGCACCAGCCAGCAGGTGTACAGCGACCACCGCCAGACGGTCGGTGCCGCGTACTCCATCGAGACCTGGTTCAAGACCGGCACCACGCGCGGCGGCAAGCTGATCGGCTTCGGCAACAACACGGTCAACAGCAGCGGCTCGCACGACAAGCAGATCTACATGACCAACACCGGTCGTCTGGTCTTCGGCGTCTACAACGGCTCCGCCCGCACCATCTCCACCGGGCTGTTCGAGACGTACAACGACAACAAGTGGCACCACGTCGTCGGTACGCAGGGCCCCGGCGGCATGACGCTGTACGTCGACGGTCAGAACAAGGGCACGAACAGTGCCACCAACTCCACCTCGTACGCCGGCTTCTGGCACGTGGGCGGCGACAACCTCAGCAGCTGGCCGAACCGTCCGATCAGCAATTTCTTCGCCGGCAGCATCGACGAGACGGCCGTCTACCCGTCTGCGCTGACCCAGGCCCAGGTCAAGTCCCACTTCGACCTGGCCAAGGCCGCCGTCGACACGGTCTCCAAGGTCGTCGCGACCGAGGACACCTACATCAACCAGGGCGCCCCGAGCACCGCCTACGGCACCTCCACCCAGCTCGCGGTGCGCGGTACCTCGGCGTACGAGTCGTACCTGCGCTTCACCCTCCCGGCGGCTCCGTCCGGGCAGGTCCTCAAGAGCGCCTCCCTCCAGTTCAAGACCTCCACGCAGGCCGGGGCCGGCACCGCCGACACCGTCTCCGTGGTCCCGGTCACCGGTACCTGGAGCGGCACGGGCACGACGTTCGCCACCAAGCCCACCCTCGGCACCACCCCGCTCGGTTCCATCTCGGGCGTGCCGGACGGTTCGGCCGTGCAGAACGTCGAGCTGGACACCACCGCCGTCTCCGCCGTGCTGGGCAGCAGCTACAGCCTCGGCCTGACGAGCACGGGCACCGACGCGATGTGGCTGTGGTCCGCGGAGTCGACGGCCGCGGACGCCGCTCCGCAGCTGATCCTCACCTTCGGCCCGAAGTAACCGCCTGACGGCGTACGGGGCCCGGCCGGCACACGGCGGGCCCCGTACGCCTTTCCGACCCCGTAGGGGAGCCACCTGATGTACCGACGCTCCGCCGCGGCCGCCGTCCTCCTGGCCGCCGCCCTGACGCTGACCGCCTGCAGTTCCGACGGCGACGGCAAGGCCTCCGCCGACGCGGCGGGCAAGCCGAAGCCGCCGGCCTCCAGTCCGGTCCCGGACCCGGCGGACGCCTCCACGGCGCCCACGACGGCCGCGTCGCCCGACGCGAAGCCGACGGGGCCGGTCCTGCCGGACGCGAAGCTGACCCCGAAGACGGGCACCTTCAAGGAGAACGAGAAGCAGTACCTCAGCGGACGCGTTCCGGAGAAGATGGATCCGGCGGCCGTCCTGCAGACCGGTCAGGAGACCTGCCAGCGGGTGGAGCGCACCGCGAAGCGGGACAAGGACGCGGCGGCCGCGGCCATCATCTCCGGGGACGTCACCGGGGCGAAGGACGCCATCAACCTCCTGTGCCCGGAGCAGAAGCCGGTGCTGGCGGTGGCGGAGAAGGGCTTCGGGGACTCCCCCCGGACCACCCCGGCCCCCGGTACCTACCGGGCGCTGACCCAGAGCACCACCTGCACCTGGGAGGCGAAGGGCGAGGACGGCGCGGTCCTGGCCTCGGGCCCCGAAACCCCGCCCAAGGCCGGTGACAGGATCACGGCCACCGTCCCGTCCGGCACCTCCGAGTTCCGCTCGACGGGCTGCTACGCCTGGGTGCCCGCGTAACACCCCGCCCCGTGGGCCCGTACGCGAGAACGCCGCCGCCGCACCGGACCACGGTGCGGCGGCGGCGTTCCCGCGCTCAGCGGGTGATGCCCCCGTAGATCCCCAGGAGGGTGTCGAGGACCGAGTCCATCGAGAAGGAGGAGGCGGCCAGTTCGCGGGCCGCCTTCGAGGCCGCCCCGTTCGCGGCCGGGTCCAGCAGGTCGAGGACCGCCCCGGCGACGCCCTCCGGGCCCGGTTCCACCGCCCGGCCCGCGCCCGCCGCCGCGATGTCGCGGGCCAGGCCGTTGGAGTGGGTCACCACCGGGGGCACTCCGACCGCGAGGGCCTCCAGCACCGACATCGGGAACGGCTCGTCCACCGAAGGCAGTACGTAGACGTGGGCCCGGCGCAGCTCGGCGAGCACCTCGGCGCCGGACAGGGCCCCGGGCACCGTGAACCGGTCCGACAGGCCGAGGGAGGTGATCCGGGCCCGGACCGCCGCCAGCTCCCCCTCGTCCGGGCCCGCCACCACGAAGTGGGCGTCCGGGTGGGAGGCGAGCACCGCGGGCGCCGCGTCCACGAAGTCGACGGGCCGTTTGCGGGCCTGGAGCCGGGCGGAGTACAGCACGCGCGGCGGGCCCGACGGTGCCGGCCGCTCCTCCTGCGCCGGCGTGCCGTTGACCAGGCGTACGGTGCGCAGCGACGGCGCCCCCACCACCGCCTCCAGCCCCGCCCGCTCGTGCGGGGTCAGGTACAGCACGGCGTCGGCGCCGCGCAGCAGGCGGCGTACCGCCACCGCGTCGAGCACCTTGGCCAGCGGCTTCGCGCTCGGGTCCACCATCCCGTGGGTCTGCAGCACCAGCGGCTTGCCGGCCCGCAGCGCGGCGAGCGCCACGGGCAGGGTCACCAGGTCCCGGGCGAGGTGGACGTGGACCAGGTCGGCCTCCCGCACCAGCCGGCCCGCCGACGCCAGCAGGGCCGGCGAGGTCATCCCGCTGAAGCCGAGCGGCAGGATCCGCCGGGCGGGGAACAGTTTGGCGGGCACCCCCTCCACGGAGTCCGGCCACGGGTCGAAGCCCTCGCCCAGCGCCAGCAGCCGGGCCTCGTGGCCGCGCGCCCGCAGCCCCTTGGCCAGGTTCAGCGCCACCCGTACCGGCCCGCCGAAGGCGTGCGAGGGGGAGTGCAGGGTGACGGCGTGCAGGACCTTCGGGGCGGTACTCACTCGGGCTCCTCCACCGGGCGGCGACGCCCGTCCTGGGTCTGCAGGGTCAGCTCCGGCAGGTCCTTGTGGACCACCGATCCGGCGCCCGCCACCGCGCACCGCCCGACGGTCACGCCCGCCAGCACGGTCGCCCGTACGGCCACCCACGCGCCGTCCTCGACCACGATCGGGGCGTTGCGGTATCGGAAGTCGGCGGCGCGGTGGTCGTGGGAGCCGGTGCACAGCATCGACTCCTGCGAGAGGCACACGTTCGCGCCTATGGTCACCGGCTCCAGGTTCAACAGCCAGGTGCCCTCGCCGATCCAGGTGTGGTCCCCGACGGTCAGCTTCCACGGCCACAGCACGCGCACCCGGTGGCGGATCAGCACCCCCTCGCCGATCCGGGCCCCGAACGCCCGCAGCAGCGCGACCCGCAGCCGGGCGGGGCAGAACCACGCCATGAACAGCGTGTTCATCACCGCGAACCACAGGGCCTGGGTCAGCAGACCGCGCCCCTTGTCATAGCCGGCCAGCGTGAAGGCAGGAAGATCACGCAACAGTCGCCCCTAGTCGTCCACCCCGACGCGCCTCCCCGGGCGCGGAACGCTCAGACTAGACTGCGCGCGGATCGCGCACAGGGGTGGGGGCAACAGTGGTGACGGACGTTCGCAAGCCCTCGGCCGCCCCCGAACGGCCCCCCGTACCGGGCGAGTCGACGTGG
The DNA here is from genome assembly GCF_041862025.1 of Streptomyces sp. AB3(2024). Lineage (NCBI taxonomy): Bacteria > Bacillati > Actinomycetota > Actinomycetes > Kitasatosporales > Streptomycetaceae > Streptomyces > Streptomyces sp. AB3(2024). The sequence continues at coordinate 116,590 of NZ_JBGWAB010000002.1, read as the reverse complement.
GGCCGGGTGACCACCCCGCGCACCCTGCTCTCCCGTGCGCTCTCGGTCCCCCTCGCCCTCGGGTTCACCGTCTTCCTGCCGTTCTTCGTCGCCGCCCAGTCCGGCGACGGCCAGCGCGACGCCGCCTTCTGGCTGCAACTGCTGCTGGCCATGTACGCGGGCGCGCGGCTCTCGGCCATGGTGCTGACCAGCCGCCGCAAGCTGCTGCAGGGCTCCTTCTGGCTGTTCGTCTACATGGCCATGGGCGTGGCCCCCCTCGCCCAGGCCGTCCTCGGCCGGGTCCCCACGCCCGTCGTCGGCCCCCGCTCCGACCTCACCGTCGCCATCGGCCTGGTGCTGCTGGGCTGCACGGCCTTCGACGTCGGCGTACTGCTGGCCCGTCACCGGCCGGCGGCACGCCGCACGGGTGGCTCCCGCAAGGAGCCGAGACCGGTGATGGTCCACCGGCGGCGCCTCCAACTGCTCACCCTGTTCGCCTTCCTGGGCAGCGCGGCCTTCATCATGAAGCTGGGGGGACCGGCGGTCTTCTTCTCCAGCCGCCAGGAGATCATCGCGGGCATCCAGGAGGCGGGCGTCTCCAACGGTGACGGCCAGGCCGGCCAGGCGCTGCTGCGCGGCTTCGGCACCGTGCCGGCCCTGCTCGCCCTGCTCCTGTACACGCGCTGGCTGATCACCTCGCGGTACGCCCGCCGCAAGGTCTCGGTCATCGCCACGACGGCCGCCCTCGCCGCCCTGAACCTGATCGTCAACAACCCCGTCTCGAACCCGCGCTACTGGTTCCTCACCGTCCTGTTCGCGCTGCTCTTCACGGTCTTCCCGGTGAGCGCCGCGATGTACCGGGTGGCCCTGTCGATGGCCGTGGTGATCGCGCTGCTCGTCTTCCCCTTCGCGGACCGCTTCCGCTACGACGAGAAGAACTACAAGCCCGTCGAGACGACCTCGTTCCTGGAGCCGATGGCGCTCAAGGACTACGACCAGATCGGCATGTTCGCCAACACCATCACCTTCTCCAACTCCGGTCCCGGCCACTTCTACGGACGCCAGCTCGCCGGGTCCGTCTTCTTCGCGGTGCCCCGCTCGGTGTGGCCGGGCAAGCCGCGCGATACGGGCGTGATGGTCGGTCAGTGGATGGGCACGGTCAACACCAACCTCTCCTCCCCGATCTGGGCGGAGCTGTGGCTCGACTTCGGGCCGCTGGGCATGGGCGCCGGACTCCTCGCCATGGGCTACGCCGCCGCCCGCGTCGACCGCCGGTACGCCAAGCGCGCCACGCGCCGATCGCCGCCGGGCAGCCTGATCTCCACGGTGGTCCCGCTGGTCGCCGGGTACTCCTTCATCCTGCTGCGCGGCCCGCTCCTCCAGGCGTCAGGACGCGTGGCCATCGCCGGGATGTGCCTCGCGCTCGTGGCGACGTACCGCCACGACCGGGGCACGACCCTGCGCTGAGCGGGCGCCCCGCGGTCAACGGCCCCGCGGTCAACGGCCCCGCGGTCAACGGCCCCGCGGTCAACGGCCCCGCGGTCAGCAACCCTGCGATCAACGGCCCTGCGGCTCCACGATGCCCGCGCGCTTGTACGTCCGCATCAGCAGCGCGGTCTCGGCGGAGGTGACCCCTTCCGGCCCGGCGAAGACCCGGGTGGTTCAGGCGGCGGTGGCGACCTCGGGGGCGGGGGCCTCCAGCCGGGCCACCCGCAGCCAGCCCGCGCCCGCCTTGGCCGCCGAACCCACGGCCAGGCCCCAGGCGGCTCCCGCCACGCCCCACGCGGCGTACCCGCCCAGCAGCAGGGCCACCGACAGCAGGGAGAAGACGATCTGGAGGGAGAGGGTGGCCCTGGGGTTCAGCACCCGCAGCGTCAGCAGGGCGCACGTCCCCAGTCCCATCACCGCGTACTGCGCGCCCGTCGCCGGGAGCAGCGCGGCGGCCGCCGCCCAGGTGTCGCCGAGCAGATGACGGCCCAGCCGGTCGGGCAGCGCGTACAGGACGGCCGCCCAGCCGGCGCCGAGCACGGCGAGGGCGGTGCCCATCAGGGCGGTCAGCCGGACCACGCCCCGCTTGCCGCGGGCCCGGCCGACCACCGGCGGCCCGAAGGCGTTCGCCGAGTTGAACAGCACGTTCAGCGGACCGAAGAGGGTGGTCGCACCGCGCAGCGCACCGACGGCCAGCGGGGTCGCGAACGCCCCGAGCCCGAGCACCGCGAGCTGGCTGGAGCCGTTGCCGACGGCGAACTCGACCACGAACCGCTGCCCCAGGTGCCCGCGCCGCAGGTACGGGCGCAGCTCGGCCCGCGCCCCCCGCACGTGGGGCCGCAGCAGCCACAGGCCCAGCCCCAGCGCGGGCAGCGCCGAGAGCCCCCACACCAGCACCAGCCGGCCGGCCGACGCCCCGGCCGGCTGCGCCGCCAGCGCCGCGACCACGCACAGCAGCCGCAGCGAGTCCGCGGCCAGCGCCCGCTGGGGCACCCGCAGCGCGGAGAAGCAGTAGCGCAGTCCGTCCTGGACGAGGACCAGCGGCAGGACCAGGCCCAGGGCGAGGAAGGCCCACCCGGCGGCCCCGGCCAGGACCAGGCCCACGACGGCCAGCACCGCGGCGGCCACCGCCGACGCGGCCGCGGTGAACAGCACGGAGGAGCGGCACACCGTCGCGAGCCGTCCCCGGACCTCGTCCGGGGGGAGCCCCTCGCCCTTCTCCAGGACCACGGTCTGGCCGACGTAGGCCATGTTCAGGCCGAGGAGCACGCTGAAGGCCACGTACACCATCGAGAAGTCCGCGAAGCCGGAGGCCGAGGACAGCCGGGCCGCCAGCACCAGCACCAGGATGTTCGTGGCGCTGGAGGCGGCCTGGTCGAGGACGGAGGCGACGGCGCCGAGGCCCCGCCGGCTCACCGCCGGCCCGAGCGGACCGTGCGCAGGGCGACGGTGTCGCCGCCGTCGCCCGTGATCTGCGGCCCGGGGTCGGCGGGCTGCCGCGTCAGCGGCTGCGGGTCCGGGCCCGCGCCGGTGGCGTCGCCGGCCTTCTTCGAGGTGCCCCGCCCGCCGCGCTTCTCGGTGACCAGGGGCGTGTGCAGGACGGCGCCGAGGACGGTGCCGCCCGCGCCGCCGATGAGCTCGCGGATCCGGGACAGGTCGCTGCGGTGCACCGCGCGCGGGTCGCAGACGACCAGGACGCCGTCGACGCGGTCGACGAGGGCGAGGGCGTCGGCGTAGGAGAGCACCGGCGGAGCGAGCACCACGACGGTGGAGTTGGGGGAGTCGGCCTCGGAGATCAGCCGGGTGGCGCGCGGGGAGGTCAGCGCGCGGGGGACGTTGCGCACCCGATCGCCGGGGATCAGGTCGAAGGAGCCCGACTCGGCGGCGTCCACGACGAGCTGCCGGCCGTCGGGCCAGTCCGCTTCCCCGCCCGTTCCGGCGCCGCCCGGCTGGCTCCAGCGGGGCCGCCCGCCCGCGTCGGTGGGCAGCTGGCTGGCCAGTACGGGGGTGCGCAGGTCGGCCTCGATGAGCAGGACGTCCTTGCCGGTCTCGGCGAAGGAGGCGGCGAGGTTCACGGCCACGGCGGCGGCGGTTTCGCTGCTGCCGCGCGGGGCGACCACCAGCAGGCGGCGCCGGTCGGCGAAGCGGGAGTCGTAGGCGAGGCGGAAGGCCACCGAACGGTACTCCTCGGCGAGCCGGGGATCGGCCTCGCCGGCCGCGAGCAGCGGCCCGCCGCCGGTCTTGTCCCGGGGCAGCGAGCCCAGGACGGGTGCGCGCAGTGCCCTGGCCACGTCGCCCTCGGAACGCGGGGCCGGGTCGAAGACGAGCCGCACCCAGGCGGCGAGCAGACCGAGCGCCAGGCCCACGGCAGCGCCGAGCGCGAGCGACATGGGGATGCCCGGCCCGTCGGGCGCGGCGGGCGGGGTCGCGGGGCTGGTGACCCGGCCCGGGGTCATGTCCAGGGCCGCGAGCTTGGCGATGTTGCCGTTGAGGGCGTTGACCTTGCTCTGCAGGTCGGTCTTGGAGGACAGCGCCGAATCGCGGGCCGTCCCGGAGGGCAGGTTGTTGGCCTGCCGGGCCGTCTCGTCGAGCTGCTTGGCGACCGGGTCGCGCTGGTCCTCGTAGCCCTTGACCATCTTGTCGCGCGTGGCGTCGAGGGCCTCCTGCCGCTTGAGCAGGTAGGCGGCGGTCAGCGCGTTCGCGCGCTTGGCGGCCTCCTTGGGGGAGGCCGAGGTGTAGGTGAAGCGGAGCACCATCGTCTGCGGCGGGTTGGTCACCTGGAGGCCGCCGCGCAGCGCGGCGAAGTCCTTGTCGGCGACGCCCAGTTTCTTCGCCGCCTGCTCGGCCGTGGAGCTGGAGAGCGCGACCTGGCGCTCCGAGCCGATGTTGATGGCCTTGTCGGGGGCCAGGCTCGGGTTGAACGGGTCGTCGGTGGGGGCGCGCAGCACGACGTCGGCGATTGCGACATAGGTGTCGGCGGTGGAGATGCCGAGGTAGACGCCGCCCAGCAGACCGATGCCCACGCCTGCGCCGAGGAGCCGGCGGTAGCGCAGGAGCTGCTTGAACTGGTCCCGCAGGAGGTCCGGCTCGTCGTCGGCCGGGGCCGCTGCCGGGCGGTTCGTCTCGGTCACGGCTGGAGACCCCCAAGTGCTTCGTCGATCAGTGCGTCGATGCGGGCCAGGCCCGCCTCACGGCTCAGGTGGGCCGCCACGTGGACGGGCCCGGCGGCGCCCAGCGCGTCCGCGCCCTCGGGGTCCTCGGCCAGGGCCCGTACGGCCTTCAGCAGGGCCGCGGGGTCCTCCGGGGGTACGAGCACCCCCGCGCCGGAACGTTCCACCTCCTGGGCGGTCCCGCCCTCGGCCGCGACGGACGCGACGACGGGCCGGCCGGCCTGGAAGTAGGAGGTCAGCTTGGACGGGACGCTCATGTCGAGCACGGCCGCGTGCTGGGTGACCGCGAGGACGTCCGCCGCCGCGAGGATATCGGGGAACTCGCCGTCGGCGGCAGGGGGGATGATGTCCAGGTTCGGCACGTCGGCGGAGAGGTCGGCGAGGGCCGCGCGCTGGCTGCCGTCGCCCATGAGGACGAAACGGACCCGCGGGTCGAGCCGGGCCGCGCCGACGAGGACGTCGAGGCCCTGCTTGAGGCCCATGTTCCCGGAGTGCAGCACCACGGTCTGGCCGGGTGCCCAGCCGAGGTGACGGCGGGTCTCCCCGCGGGGCTTGGTGGGCCGGGGCACGTGGGACCAGTTGGGGACCAGCCGGATCCGCGCCGGGTCCACGCCCATGCCGACGACCCGGTCCACGAAGGTCTCGTGGATGACGCCGACCAGGGTGGCGCGCCCCAGGGCGTACGCCTCCGCGCGCCCGGCGAACGCGGCGGCCTTGTCGCCGCCGCTGATCCCGCTCTGCGCGGCCGCGGCGCCCATGAGGTCCTGGACGACCGGGACGTAGGGGACCTTCCACTTCGCCGCGAGCCGGGCGGCGAGCACCCCGCCGGCCAGGCTGGGCATCTGGGCCAGGATCGCGTCGGGCTTCGGCATCCGGGGCGGGGCCACCGCGCCGTGCAGAAGAATCGATCCTTCAAAAAGGGCGCGCCTGACGGCGGTCTGACGCGGCGGCACCGTGTGCGCACGCCGGTGCACGGTGACCCCCGCGCGCTGCTCCGTGCGCCGCAGCGCCCCCTTGTACTCCGGCTCGACGGACCAGGCCGGATAGTGCGGCATCCCCGCCAACACATGCGTCTCGTGGCCGATTTCGGCCCAGTGCTCCGCGATCTGGGTGGCGTACGGGCCTATGCCCGCGTGCTCCGGGGCGTAGTTGGTGGAAACCAGCAGCAGGCGCCGGTGACCGGATGTGGACACTGAACGTCCCCTTCTCCCCTGGATGATGCGCACGTCACCCTATTCGTTCACCCGCAGGGCGGGGAACGTGCGCGCTATTGTCTGCTAATCCGCCGCACCGGGGGGTGCGGCCGCTGGGGGGTAACTGATGACGGAGTACGACATGTCCGAGCGCGGTTCGGCGGCGCGCAGGCCGTACCGGGTGGGCTACGCGCCCGGAGCCTACGACCTCTTCCACATCGGACACCTCAACATCCTTCGCCACGCCCGCAGCCGGTGCGACTACCTCGTCGCCGGCGTGGTCTCGGACGAGATGGCCGAACTGGCCAAGGGCCGCCGCCCGATGATCCCGCTCGTCGAACGGCTGGAGATCGTCCGCAGCGTCAAGTACGTCGACGCCGCCTTCGTCGAGACGGTCCCGGACAAGGTCGAGACCTGGAAGCAGGTCCGCTTCGACGTGATCTTCAAGGGCGACGACTGGCGGGGCACCCCCAAGGGCGACCGGCTGGAGCGGGACTTCGCCGGCCACGGGGTCGACGTCGTCTACTTCCCCTACACCGTGCACACGTCCAGCACCCAGCTGCGCCGGGCCCTGGACGCGCTCGCGCAGCCCCAGGCGGAACCCTTCACCGCCGAACGGCGCTGAGCTCCCGGAACCACTTCGCCAGGAACGCCAGCAGGAAGAGCGCGGCGACGGCGCCCAGGCCCGCGTACGCCCAGCGGAACAGCGCCCCGCCGCCGAGCAGCAGGAACACCAGGCAGAACACCCCGTAGTCCACGGGCAGCAGGGCCACCGCGCGCAGGGTCGACGGCGCGGCGGCGGGGCTGCCGGGAGCCGGCTTCGGCTTGAGCTTCTCGGTCAGCAGACCGCCGAAGAAGGTGACGACCGCGGCGAACTGGAAGCCCAGCGGCACCAGCAGCCAGCCGTCGGAGCCGGTCCCGTACTGCTCGGGGAAGCGGTGGAAGGCGATCAGCACGCACGCGTGCAGGGCGGTCAGCTTGGCGGCGTCCACGACGTGGTCGAGCCACTCGCCCGCCGCGCTGCCGCCCCCGCGCAGCCGGGCCAACTGCCCGTCGGCGGAGTCGAAGGCGAAGCCGACGGCGAGCGCGGCCCATACGGCGACGCCGAGCCCCCAGGAGGGCGCGGCCAGCGCGACGGACGCCACGGCGGCGAAGCTGGAGGCGGCGCTGACCAGCGTCACCTGGTTCGGCGTGAGCCCGAGCGCGTACGATCCCGCGGCCAGGTACCGCCCGGCGGGCCGATTGACGAACCGTGAGTAGAGCGACACCCCCTTGGCCGACTTCTGCGCCCCGCGCAGTTCCAGCAGCGCGGTCCCGACTCTCGCCATGCGTTCCCCTGATCCCCGGCGATGGCACACGTGCACGAATGCACGGGTGTTCGTATGAGGGGCACATCATCGCAGGACGGCCGCGGACCGCGGTTCCGGACGGGCCGATCCGTCCGGAACCGGCGCGGCAGCCGCGCGCGGCCGCCGTACGGCACCACCCGCGCAGCGGCTCCCTACGACACCACCCGCAGCAGCAGCACCGACCGCGCCGGGACCGTCAGCCGCTCCCCGCCCCGGTGCCGGCCCGCCGGTGCCTCGGCCTGCGCCTCCCGGGAGGTGTCCAGGACGAGTTCGTACGTCCCCGCCCACGGCGGGCCCGGCAGGATCCACTCCACCGGCCGGTCCCCGGCGTGCAGCAGCGCCAGGAAGCTGTCGTCCGTCACCTGCAGACCCCGCTCGTCGCGGCCCGGGATGTCCCGCCCCGACAGGTACAGCCCCACCGCGGCGGCCGGCGCGTACCAGTCCCGCTCCGTCATCTCCGTGCCCGCCGGGGTGAACCAGGCCAGGTCCCGCAGCCCGTCCGCGCCCTGCGCACGCCCCGAGAAGAACGCCCGCCGCCGCAGCACCGGATGCGCCTGGCGCAGCGCGATCAGCCGCCGGGTCAGCGCGAACAGCTCCTTCCAGGCGGGGTCCTCCAGCAGCGACCAGTCCACCCATCCCGTCTCGTTGTCCTGGCAGTACGCGTTGTTGTTGCCGCCCTGGGTGCGCCCGAACTCGTCGCCCGCCACCAGCATCGGCACCCCGGTCGACAGCAGCAGCGTGGTCAGCAGGTTGCGCAGCTGGCGCCGGCGCAGCGCCCCGATCCCCGGGTCCGCGCTCTCGCCCTCCGCCCCGCAGTTCCACGACCGGTTGTCGTTCGTCCCGTCGCGGCCCTCCTCGCCGTTCGCGTCGTTGTGCTTGCGCTCGTAGGTCACCAGGTCCCGCAGGGTGAACCCGTCGTGCGCCGTCACGAAGTTCACCGAGGCGTACGGCCGCCGCCCGCCCCACGCGTACAGGTCGCTGGAGCCGGACAGCCGGTAGCCGAGGTCCCGTACGTCGGGCAGCGCGCCCCGCCAGAAGTCGCGCACGGCATCGCGGTAGCGGTCGTTCCACTCCGTCCACAGCGGCGGGAACGCCCCCACCTGGTAGCCGCCCGACCCCACGTCCCAGGGCTCCGCGATCAGCTTGACCCGCCGCAGCACCGGGTCCTGGGCGATCACCGCGAGGAACGGCGACAGCATGTCCACGTCGTGCATCGAGCGGGCCAGCGCCGCCGCCAGGTCGAACCGGAAGCCGTCCACCCCCATCTCCGTCACCCAGTAGCGCAGGGAGTCGGTGATCAGGCGCAGCACGTGCGGCCGCCCGGCGTGCAGGGTGTTCCCGCAGCCCGTGTAGTCGGCGTAGCGCCGCTGGTCGGACTGGAGCCGGTAGTAGCCCCGGTTGTCGACCCCGCGCAACGACAGCGTCGGTCCCAGCTCCCCGGCCTCCGCAGTGTGGTTGTAGACCACGTCGAGGATGACCTCGATCCCGGCCGCGTGCAGGGCCTTCACCATTCGCTTGAACTCGCCGACCTGCTGCCCGGCGGTCCCGCTGGCGCAGTACCCGGCGTGCGGGGCGAAGTAGCCGACCGAGTTGTAGCCCCAGTAGTTGCGCAGGCCCCGGCGCAGCAGGTGGTCCTCGTGCGCGAACTGGTGCACCGGCAACAGCTCCACCGCCGTCACGCCGAGGCCCGTCAGGTGCTCGACCGCCGCCGGATGGGCCAGCCCCGCGTACGTGCCGCGCAGCTCCTCGGGAACACCCGGATGGCTCATCGTGAAGCCGCGCACGTGCAGTTCGTAGATCACCGAATCGGCCCAGGGGGTCTTCGGCCGGACGTCGTCCGCCCAGTCGTCGTCATCGTGGACGACCACCCCCTTCGGGACGAACGGGGCCGAGTCCCGGTCGTCGCGCACGGTGTCGGCGATGTACTGCTGCGGCCAGTCCCGGACGTGCCCGTAGACCTCCGGCGGCAGGGCGAAGTCCCCGTCCACAGCGCGCGCGTACGGGTCCAGGAGCAGCTTCGCCGGGTTGTACCGGGCGCCCGTCCAGGGGTCCCAGCGGCCGTGCACCCGGAAGCCGTACCGCTGTCCGGGGCGGACCCCCGGTACGAAGCCGTGCCAGATCTCGTGCGTGAGCTCGGTGAGGGTGCAGCGGGTCTCGACCCCGTCCCCGTCGAAGAGGCACAGTTCCACGGCCTCCGCGCCCTGCGCCCAGAGCGCGAAATTGGTGCCCGCGACCCCGCCGGGGCCCGGGTGGAAGCGGGCCCCCAGGGGATGCGCGGACCCGGGCCACACGGGTGGCGCCGGGTGCGCGGCGGCCCGTAAGACCTGTGCCTGGACCCGCTGGCGCACGGAGTCCATGGCGTCCCTGGCCTCGGGGCCGCTCACGGCATTGCTGGCGGCGGCATCCACCGCCTCTTGCTCGGCTGCGCTCGACACTGCCCGCCTCCACGGCTCCTGGTACCGGCGGGGGAGTGCGGCCCGGCGTCCCGGCCTGGCCCGCCCCCGTCTGGTCCTTCCCACTGTTCTGCCCGAACAGTTCTGCCCGGAACGTGCCCGGCCCTCACGTTTCCCCCGGAGGGGGCCGGTCGTTGGACGGTGCGTGACTCTTCTGACGAGGCGGGCAGGGGCGGGCTTGGCCGCCGTGGCGGCATGGGCGGGCCTGCTGGGCGGGCTGACCGGCTGCACCAAGGACGGCGGATCCCCGGTGGAGATCGCCCTGCCCGGCAAACCCCGCCTGCCGGACGAGGCCATCCGGATCACGCCCGCGGACAACGCCAAGGGGGTCCCGGCCGAGGGGCCGCTGCGGGTGAACGTGCCCGAGGGCCGGCTGGAACGGGTCGTCGTCACCAAGGTGGAGGACGCCCAGGAGGAGCAGGTCCCCGGGTCCATCGCCCCCGACGGGCTCAGCTGGAGCCCCGCGCCGTCGGCCGGGCGGCTCTCGCTCGCCGCCAAGTACACCGTCGACGCCGTCGCCCGGGACGGGCACGACCGCCGCCGGGCCCGGCACACCACCTTCACCACCTACGTCCCGGAGGAGAGGTTCATCGGCTACTTCAAGCCCGAGAACCGCTCCACCGTCGGCACCGGGATGATCGTCTCCTTCAAGTTCAGCCGCGCCATCAAGCAGCGGGCCGACGTGGAACGGGCCATCACCGTCACCTCGGACCCGGCCGTGCCGGTCGTCGGACACTGGTTCGGCGACGAGCGCCTCGACTTCCGGCCCAAGGAGTACTGGAAGCCCGGTACCCAGGTCACCGTCAAGATGGACCTGCGCGACGTCGAGGGCGCGTCCGGCTCGTACGGGATCCAGGACAAGACCGTCCGCTTCACCGTCGGCCGTTCCCAGGTCTCCCTCGTCGACGCCGCCGCGCACACCATGGAGGTCCGCCGGGACGGTCAGCTGGTGTCGACGATCCCGATCAGCGCCGGGGCGCCCAAGAACACGACCTACAACGGGAAGATGGTGGTGATGGAGATGTTCGACGTCACCCGGATGAACGGCCAGACCGTCGGCTTCGGCGGCGAGTACGACATCCCTGACGTGCCCCACGCCATGCGGCTCACCAACTCCGGCACCTTCCTGCACGGCAACTACTGGGCCAGCCCGGACACCTTCGGCTCCAGCAACACCAGCCACGGCTGCGTGGGCCTGCGCGACGACAAGGGCGGCGGCTCGGACACCCCGGCCGGCTGGTTCTTCGACCGGACGCTGGTCGGGGACGTGGTGGAGGTCGTGAACTCGCAGGACCGCGTCGTGGCCGCCAACAACGGACTGGGCGGCTGGAACATGTCCTGGGCCGACTGGGTCGCCGGATCCGCCGTCAGCTGACCCCGCAATCGAGTGATTGTCGGACCGCGATGCCGCGGCGCGAGAGTGTCCTGCGTCCGCCGCGCCGACGCCCTGTCCTAGAACTGGGGGCGCCCGGAACCGGGCCCCCAGAGGCTGGCGGGGCGATCAGCGCGGATACGGACGGAGCGTCATGTCAGCAAGGAACTGGACCCTGGGACTCGCGATCGGGGCCGTACTGGCCGCCGGGTCCCCCACGGCCCTGGCGGCGGCTCCCGCCCCCGGCCCCCCGGGCAGCGGGGCCCACACCCTGCGGGCCCCGCTGCCCGGCGGACTCGGCCCGTGCGTCCCGGGCGACTGTCCCCGTCCCTTCCCGCCGATCGGCAGCGACGGCAGCATCAAGGGCCGCGACAACGCCGTCAACATCTTCGCCGGCGGTCAGTTCCGGGTCCGGGGGCGCGCCTCGGAGGCCGAGGGCCGGCTGGTCGTCCTCGGCGGCTTCGACCAGGACAAGGTGGCCGGCGGGCACTCCCGCTACAACGTCGGCATCGTCGGCGCCGGCTCGCTGGTCCCGCCCCCCGACGGTGCGGACTTCCTCACCACCGGCGCCGACGTCACCGTCGCCACCGGCGAGACCCTGATCGCCGACCGGGGCGTGGTCCGCTACGGGGGCACGCTCACCGGCACCGTGACCGGCACCCGCACCCCCGACGCGAACGCCGTCGCCCCGTACGCGGGCCTGCGCGACCGGCTCGGCGCGGCCAGCCAGTGTTACGCCAAGGTCGACGGCAGCCCGCGCCCGCCGACCGGCACCGTCGTCAACAACGGCTTCGAGACCCTGTTCACCGGCAACAACCGCGACCTGCTCCAGGTCTTCAACGTGAACGCGGACCTGGTCAACCCCGCCGGAGGCGGCGCACAGGGCATCCGCTTCGCTCAGATCCCGCCGACGGCGACCATCCTCGTCAACGTCCTGGGCACCGGTACCCGCACCCTCAACACCTACAGCGGCACGCTCGTCGACCAGGGCGGCGACCCGCTCAACGCGTACCGCGAGCGGCTGCTGTGGAACTTCCCGGACGCCTCGGCGGTCAACCTGAACGGCAGCGGCCAGTTCCAGGGCAGCTTCCTGATCGGCAACCAGGCCTCCGAGACCCTGGTCACCCTGCCCGGGATCAACGGCCGCTTCTTCAGCACGGGCTCCGTCACCCACGGCAGCGAGACCATCGGGGGCGGCGGCCAGGAGTTCCACGCCTACCCCTTCACCGGAGACCTCCCCGACTGCGGCCCCGCCCCCGGCCCCACGGGCACGGTGGCGGTGGCGAAGGTGGACGGTGAGGGCCGCTCCCTGGGCGGCGCCCGCTTCGAGCTGTGGCACGAGACGAACGGGGTGCCGGGTCTCCAGACGGACACCGCGTCCCCCGACACCAAGGTGGCCGACTGCACCACCCCGGCCACCGGCCGCTGCGAGCACACCGGCGCCGCGCCGGGTACCTACTACTGGCGCGAGACGGCGCCGCCGGCGGGCCACGACCTGCCCGCGAACCCGGTTTTCGAGCTGACGCTGACCCGCGAGAACGCCGCGGCCGGGGTCGAGGCACGGGCCGTGAACACCCGCACCGAGACGCCGGGCGCCAGGGTCGTGCTGCGCAAGACCGACCGGGACACCGGGGCCGGGCTGCCCGGCGTCCGCTTCGAGCTGTGGCGCGAGACCAACGACCGGACCGGCCTCCAGACCACCGGCGCCGACGCCGACGAGCGGCTGGACGGGCTCTGCGTGACCGACGCCCAGGGCACCTGCACGGTCGAGCTCCCGGTCGACGAGACGTACTACTGGCGGGAGACCGGCTTCCCGGCCGGCTACGAGAGGCCCGCCGACCCCGTCACCCCGTTCGACCTGACACGGGGCGACCTCGTCCAGGGCATCGTCGTCACCGTCGCGAACCGCAAGGAGAACACGGAGCACCCCGGCTCCCTGCACCTCGTGAAGAAGGACGCCAAGACGAAGCGGCCGCTGCGCGGCGCGGTGTTCGAGCTCTGGAAGGAGACCAACCACACCGACGGCCTCCAGACCCGCGGCGTCAACGCCGACCAGAAGGTCAAGGACGGCCGCGCGACCGACCGCAACGGCGTCTGCGACTTCGACGGGCTCTCCGAAGGCCTGTACTACCTGGTCGAGACGGACGTCCCCGAGGGCTACGTGCTGCCGCGCGACCGGGTGACCGGCCCGGTACGCGTCACGGCGGCGGCCCCCGGCAGCCGCGTCGTGGTCACGCTCCAGAACAAGCGGGACGAGCACGGCAAGGACCCGGGCAAGGAACACGGCAAGCACGACGGCAAGCACGACGGCAAGGAGCACGGCAAGGAGCACGACAAGTGCCCCGGCGCCTGAGCGTCCCGCGCACGGCCCTCCGGCCTCCCGCTGCGCCGGTGGAGTGGACCCCTGACCCCACCGGCGCAGCCGCGCGGGCGGCTCCCCGCCCGCGCGGGTTGGCTGGGTCGCGAGGTCCGGCGGGCGGACCCGAGGAGGACCGATGACCGTACGTCAGGCGACTGGATCCACGGCCGTCCTGGCCGCCTTCCTCGCCCTCCTGGTCCTGCCGGGCCCGGCGCTCGCAGCCGCCCCCGACCCCGAGACGGCCTGCACCGCCGGGACCGGCCCCTACCAACGGGAGCTGGAGGCCCACCTGCACCGGAAGGTCGACGGGGTGCAGTCGCCGGGCGACTGCACCGCCGTCCGCGCCTTCCAGCGCGCGAACCGCCTCACCCCCGCCGACGGCTACGCCGGCCTCGCCACGTTCCGCACGATGACGGCCGTCGCCGCCCGCGCGACCCCCAACGCCGCGGGCCGCTGCCCCGTCGACGAGGACCGCGTCACGTGCGTGGACCTGGACCGCCAGCTCCTGTGGGTCCAGGAGGGCCGCCGCGTGGTCTTCGCGCCCGTGCCCGTCCGTACCGGCCGCGACGACCAGGAGACCCGTACCGGCCGCCACGAGATCTACTGGCGGCACAAGGACCACGTCTCCACGCTCTACCCCGACTCCCCGATGCCGTACGCCCAGTTCTTCGACGGGGGCCAGGCCCTGCACGGGCGCCGCGGCGACCTGTACGCGCACGGCGGATCGGCCGGCTGCGTCAACCTCTCGCTCGCGAACGCCGAACGTCTGTGGAACCTGCTGACGGAGGGGGACGTGGTCTACGTCTGGGGTACCAAGCCCGGGACCGAAGGCTGACACACCGCCGTACGTCCCACTTGGGACGGAACGGTGACATGACCGTGCCTTTTCGTGGTTCACCCATGTGATTTCCTGTCGACATGCGCGCGACTGCCCGCGCGCGGGGGACATGGGGAGAACACGAGTGAACCTGCAGCCGATACGCGGCCGCGCCCGCACCGGCCTGCCGGCCCTTCTGCTGGGAGCGGCCCTGCTGCTCACCAGCGCCTGCAGCGGCGGCGGCGGAAGCAACAGCGGGGGCAGCGGCGGGAACGACGCCAAGGGGACGGTCGCCGGTGCCAAGACCGGCACCGAGGCGTCCAAGGCCGTGGTGAGCGTCAAGCCGGACGACGGGGCCAAGGAGGTCGCGACGAGCGGCATCCTGAAGATCTCCAGCGCCGGCGGCAAGCTGACCACGGTGACGGTCGCCGACACCAAGGGCAACGCGGTGGAGGGCAAGCTGGCCGGTGACGGCGCGAGCTGGGAGCCCGCCCGCAACCTGGCCGCCGCCACCGAGTACAAGGTGCACGCGGTCGCCAAGGACGAGGCCGGCCGGGAGTCCGCCAAGGACACCACCTTCACCACCCTCACCCCCCAGAACACCTTCGTAGGCCACTACACGCCGGAGGACGGTTCGACCGTCGGCGTGGGCATGCCGGTCTCCATCAACTTCACGCGCGGCATCACCAACACGGAGGCCGTCGAGAAGGCCATCACCGTGACGGCGGAGCCGTCCGTGAAGGTCGAGGGCCACTGGTTCGGCAACGACCGGCTCGACTTCCGTCCCGAGAAGTACTGGGCCGCGGGCACCAAGGTCACCGTGAAGCTCGCCCTCGACGGCGTCGAGGGCCGCCCCGGGGTCTACGGCAAGCAGACCCGTACGGTCACCTTCACCGTCGGCCGCTCGCAGGTCACCACCGTCGACGCGAGCGCGCACACCATGCAGGTCGTCCGTGACGGCCAGGTCCTCAAGGACATCCCGATCACCGCGGGCGCCCCGGCGACGACCACCTACAACGGGCAGATGGTCATCAGCGAGAAGTACAAGGTGACCCGGATGAACGGCGCCACCGTCGGCTTCGGCGGCGAGTACGACATCTCCGACGTCCCGCACGCGATGCGGCTGTCGAACTCCGGCACTTTCGTCCACGGCAACTACTGGGCCCCCTCCAGCACCTTCGGCTCGGAGAACGTCAGCCACGGCTGCGTCGGCCTGGAGGACGAGCGCGGAGCCGGTGACGACAGCACCCCCGCGGCCTGGTTCTACAACGAGTCCCTGATCGGCGACGTGGTCGTCGTGAAGAACTCCAAGGACAAGCAGATCGCCCCGGACAACGGCCTCAACGGCTGGAACATGGACTGGGCGGAGTGGACCAAGTAGTACCCCTCCCCACGTAGTCGAGGTGGCCCGGTGCTGTGACCCACAGCACCGGGCCACCTGACGTTAACCGGCGCTAACCTTCCCCGTATGACCATCTCTCTCGAAGTCTCCGAAGGCGTCGGCACCATCCTGCTGGACCGCCCGCCCATGAACGCCCTGGACATCGCCACCCAGGACCGGCTGCGCGAGCTCGCGGTGGAGGCCACCGACCGCGCCGACGTGCGCGCGGTGATCCTCTACGGCGGGGAGAAGGTGTTCGCGGCCGGCGCGGACATCAAGGAGATGCAGACGATGGACCACGCGGCGATGGTCGCCCGGTCCCGCGCCCTCCAGGACGCCTTCACGGCCGTCGCCCGGATCCCCAAGCCCGTCGTCGCCGCGATCACCGGATACGCGCTGGGCGGCGGCTGCGAGCTCGCGCTCTGCGCCGACTACCGGATCGCCGCCGACAACGCCAAGCTCGGCCAGCCCGAGATCCTGCTGGGCCTGATCCCGGGCGCCGGCGGCACCCAGCGGCTGTCCCGGCTGGTCGGCCCGTCCAAGGCCAAGGACCTCATCTTCACCGGCCGCATGGTCAAGGCCGACGAGGCCCTCGCAATCGGTCTGGTGGACCGGATCGTGCCCGCCGCCGAGGTGTACGAGCAGGCGCATGCGTGGGCCGCGAAGCTCGCCCAGGGCCCGGCGATCGCCCTGCGCGCCGCGAAGGAGTGCGTGGACGCGGGCCTGGAGGCCGACATCGACACCGGCCTGACCATCGAACGCAACTGGTTCGCGGGCCTGTTCGCCACCGAGGACCGCGAGCGCGGCATGCGCAGCTTCGTCGAAGAGGGCCCGGGCAAAGCCAAGTTCGTCTAGCCGGCGCCGTCGGGGCGCGGTGGCGGAGAACCCCTGCGGGTGGATTAGCCAGGCCTTAAGGCACCCTTAAGCAGAACGCTTGATCCACTGGCGGTGATCACGGCACAGCGGACTGTCATCGCAGGTCAAGTCGACCACACGGGCCTCCGATTGCCCAGTGCATATGCCGTGGCGACCCTCCGGGAGGGCTGATCCCGGGGGGTGTTTTCCCGTGGAACGGCCCGGACGGGTGCGTCGGCCGTCCATGATGGGTGCATGGCGGGCCTGGAGGGTGTGGAACAACCGCGGCAGCGCGTCGGCGCGCCGGCCGTGCGGCTCACGGCGGCGGTCGAGGAGGAACTGGGCCTCAAGGCGCTGGAGAGGTACGGGAATCCGGCCGAGGGCGAAGTGACGCTGCCGTCCATGCCGGAGTCGGCGAGCACGGCCCGCCGGCTGACGCAGAGCGTGGTGATCCGCTTCTGGGGCCTCTCGCCGCAGATCGCCGAGCACACCGTCCTGCTGGTCTCGGAGCTCGTCGGCAACGCCGTGCGCCACACCGGGGCGCGCACCTTCGGCTTACGGATGCTGCGCCGGCGCGGCTGGATCCGCGTGGAGGTGCGCGACCCCTCGCGCGGGCTGCCCTGCCTGATGCCGGTCCACGAGCTGGACGTGACGGGCCGCGGGCTCTTCCTCGTCGACAAGCTGTCCGACCGCTGGGGCGCCGACCTGCTGCCGCGGGGCAAGATCACCTGGTTCGAGATGCGCGTCGCCGACCGCTAGGCCACAGCACCAGGGACCCCTGAAACGCCAGAAACCCCCTGTCGCCGTGATGGGGCGCTGCGGGGGTTCCATGGGTGCGCCGAGGATCGATGGGGTGTGTGATCCTCGGCGGAAGACTTCGCTCGGGTCAAAGGGAAGCCGTGGTTCCGACTATGGCAGACGAGGGTCCAAACGCCAAAAGTCCCTACTCGGACATAAGTGTGCATATCCTAAGAGTATTCATCTAAATCTTAGGTGAGGTGAGCCACTCACCTCTCATTCAGTGAATAAATATCGACCGCCCTGCGTAAATCGTTGATCACATAGCGGACAGTCGTACTCCCGACACGCGGGCCGCATGGGTCCCGAATTGGGTCAATCGTTATCTTCTCGCCCATTCACCTCTTAAATGGGCAGGTGTTCTCACCTCCAGGCCGCCGCGCGGCCCTGCGCGCGGGCACCGCCGTCCTGGCCGGCCTCACCGCCGGCTGCGCCGCGGACCGGCCCGCCACGGGTCCCGCACCGTCCGCCGGCCCGGTCCGGGCCAAGCCCGCCCCGGCCGGCCCCGCCCCCGCACCCCGCCGCTTCGCCGGCCAGCCCGTGGAGATCGGGCACGGTCCGCGCGACCGTCCGGAGGTCGCCCTGACCTTCCACGGCAACGGGGACCCCGCCATCGCCCGCGCCGTCCTCGCCGAGGCGGAGAAGGGGGGTGCGCGGGTCACCGTCCTGGCCATCGGCACCTGGCTCGACGCCCACCCCGACATGGCCCGCCGCGTCCTGGACGGCGGCCACGAACTGGGCAACCACACCCAGCGCCACCTCGCCGTCAACGACCTGCCCGAGGCGGAGGCCTACGCCGAGATCACCGGCTGCGCCGAGCGCCTCAAGCGCCTCACCGGCTCGATCGGCACCTGGTTCCGCCCCTCCCAGACCCAGTACGCCTCCCCGCTCGTCCAGAAGCTGGCCCAGCGGGCGGGGTACCCGCACGTCCTCTCGTACGACGTGGACTCACTCGATTTCACCTCACCCGGTGCCGCGGCCGTCATCCGCAACGTCACCGGGACGATCCACGGCGGATCGGTGGTGAGCCTGCACTTCGGCTACGCGGACACGGTCGACGCGATGCCGCCCCTCCTCGAAGAACTCGCGCGCCGCAAGCTGCGCGCGGTGACCACCACGGAGCTGCTGACCTCATGACGACGAACCGCCTTCCACGGAAGGCCACCGCGCTCCTCGCCGGACTCGTCCTCGCCGCCCTGGCGGGCTGCGGATCCGGCGGGAAGGGCGAGCCCGAGGCGCTCGGTTCCAAGGGGCCGGCCCAACCGGTCAAGGCCGTCCCGGCCGTCCCGCCCGGACTGCCCGGGATGCCTCCGGTGCTCGACCCCAACGACGTGTACGCGGCGGACCGGCCGAACCAGCTGTCCCCGGTGGTCAAGGACTTCCCGTCCCGCGTCTACGTCCCCAACACCAACTCCAACACGGTGTCCGTCATCGACCCGGCCACCTACAAGGTCATCGACACCATTCCGGTCGGCGTCCAGCCGCAGCACGTGGTGCCGTCCTGGGACATGAAGACCCTGTGGGTCAACAACAACCGCGGCCACACCCTCACCCCGATCAACCCGGCCACCGGCGAGGCCGGTGAACCCGTGGAGGTGCACGACCCGTACAACCTGTACTTCACCCCGAACGGGAAGTACGCCGTCGTGATGGCGTCCATGGACCGCGAACTGGTCTTCCGCGATCCGCACACCATGAACCGCGTGAAAACCGTCCCGGTGACCTGTTTCGGCGTCAATCACGCCGACTTCTCCTCGGACGGCCGCTACTTCATCGTGAGCTGCGAGTTCTCCGGAGAACTCCTCAAGGTCGACACCGAGAAGATGGAGGTCGTCGGCCAGCAGAAACTCCCCTTCGAGGGAGCGATGCCGCAGGACGTGAAGATCTCCCCCGACGGAAAGACCTTCTACGTCGCGGACATGATGGCGCACGGCATGTGGGTGCTCAGCGGCGACAAGTTCGACGTGCCCAAGCTGCTGCCCACCGGCAAGGGCTGCCACGGGCTGTACGTCAGCCGCGACTCCAGGGAGATGTACGTCTCCAACCGGGGTGAGGGCACCATCTCCGTCTTCGACTTCAAGCAGAACAAGCTCACCAAGAAGTGGGAGCTGCCCGACGGCGGCAGCCCCGACATGGGCGGGGTCTCCGCGGACGGCAAGGTGCTCTGGCTGTCGGGCCGCTACAACTCCGAGGTCTACGCGATCGACACCGTCACCGGCAAGGAGCTGGCCAGGATCCCGGTCGGCGGCGGCCCGCACGGCCTCGCCGTGTACCCGCAGCCCGGCCGCTACTCCCTCGGCCACACCGGCATCTTCCGCTAGACCCGGACGCACGGAGGTGCCCCGGGAGCTCGCACAGCTCCCGGGACACCGGCTCCATGAGGTTCACTGCCAGGCGACGGGCAGCCGCTCGGGCAGCCGCTTGATGAACCCGGTCCGCCAGACGAGGTTCTCCGCGGGCACGGCCAGGCGCAGTTCGGGCAGTCGCTCGACCAGCACCTCCAGGGCGATCTCCGCGTGCGCGCGGCCCAGCGCGGACGCCGGGCAGAAGTGCCGGCCGGCGCCGAAGGCGAGGTGGGTGTTGGCGCTCTCCCGCTCCAGGTCCAGCTCGTCCGGGCGCTCGAAGGCCTCCGGGTCGAAGTTGGCCCCCTCCAGCAGGACGAGCACCAGCTCGCCCTCCTTCACCAGCACGTCCCCGACCTGGACGTCCGCCATCGCGAGGCGAGGCAGGCCGTCGCCCACGGACAGGTTCCAGCGCAGCAGTTCGTCCACGGCCTTGCCCATGCGCTCCGGGTGCTCGCGCAGGTACCCGATGAGCTCCGGCCGCTGGAGCAGGGCGAGGACCGCCAGGACCAGGAACGCGGACGTGGAGACCGCGCCCGCGCCGAAGAGCGAGACGGCGACCGTCGCGAACATCTCGTCCGTCAGGTGGGCCGACTCCGGGTCGGCCTCCCGCAGTCCGGCGAACTTTCCGAGGAGCCCCGTACGCTCCTCGGCGGGCCGCGCCAGCTGCGCCCTGAACGCGTCGGCGAAGTAGCCGACGTCCTTGTACCAGTTGAGCGCGGAGTCGGCGAAGGGCTCGCGGGCGGTCATGAACGCGACGTCCAGCCCCGACATCAGCCGCCGCCAGTCCTCGAAGGGCACGCCCAGCACCTGGCAGTGCAGGGCCGCCGAGAAGGGGTCGGCGAACCCCGCCCGGAGATCGGCCGGCCCGCCCTCGGCGACCAGGGCCTCGATCAGCTCCCCGGCCGTGGCGCGCAGGAAGTCCTGGAGACCCTTCTGGCGCGGGTTGAGCGCCTTCATCACCGCGTTGCGCAGCCCGGCGCTGTTGATGTTGCCCATGTTGTTGACGACCTCGGGCGGGATCGTCAGCGCGTACTGGCGGGGCGCCCCGGCGTTGGCGGTGTCCTTGAGGCTGAAGCGCTCGTCCTCCAGCACCTGCTTGGCCAGCGCGTAGCTGCTCACGAGCCAGGCCGGGTCCCCGGTGAGGGTCCGGACCCGGGCGACCGGAGCCTTCTCGCGCAGCCAGGAGCACTCCTCGGGGAGCACGTCACCGCGCCGGGAGAGGGGGAAGTCCAGGAGGGGCTCCCGCTCCTCCGTGCCCTCAAGCTGCTCGACGCTCATCGACGGTCCTCTCGGTCGGTGCGGTGCTCTGCGCGGGGGTGGTGTCCCGCGCGGTGGTGTCGTGCGGCGGTGCGGGGGGCGTGGACCCGTCGGCCTCGGGGCGCACGACGGCGTACGCCTGGTTGCGGGTCGCGCGCAGGCCCCCGCCCCGCGCGAAGAGGACGTCGGTCATCGGCATCTTGACGTGGTAGGCCGCCACCGAGGACGGCACGTCGAGAATGCTCGGGGTGTCCACGAAGAAGGGCAGCTCCGCCGCCATGTAATCGAAACAGACCTGCAACTGCGCGTCGGTGATGGATTCACCTTCCGGCAACTTCGAGCCGACAAAATGAAGGGCCATCTCCTCGCAGCCCTTGCGGAATACGTCGTCGGTCTCCAAGAAGTACAGAACGCGTCGGTGCAGTAGTTGGTAAACGGGGTTCGACTGGAACTCCGAAAGGGCCCTCACCCGGATCTCGGCATGCTGAGGTCCTGATTCCTCGACGCCTTTGAGAATCCTTCTCCGGACCGCCTTGATTTCCTTCGCCGAACGCTTCTCCGCATGCTCGCGGGTGTAGCCGAAAGCGGCGAACATCCGGTCTACATGGAGGTCTGCGTAGACGAAGTCGACCTGCGCGAAGCGGGTCGTGGCCCATCTGGCGAGGCTTGATATGCGTTCGGAGCTGAAGTAGCTGTTGCCGGGGCTCACTCCGATCAGCACATGGTCGCCGTCTTCCCAGATGTGGCGGCAGGTGCGGGTGAAGGGCAGAACTTCGAATGATGCGTCAGCTGTGATCGTCACCTGTTTGATCGCCCTTGTTGCTGCTTGTCCCTGGGAGCCCTGCGCTCCTGGTGTGGCGGCAATGTCGGTACGTTATGCCGTGATCCCGGAGCGTGACAAGTGTTCGGCGGAATTGTTGGCTGGAATTATCGCTTCCGCGTTACGGAAGGGTAATTGAATTTCTTTCTGCCGGTCGAACGGGACCCGCGGCGACGCCCCCTCCGGGGTGCCGCTACCCTGAGCCGGTCAACAAGCACCAAGAAGGGGTGGACCCAGTGGCGGACATCGAGAGCGCACGGGCGACGTTCAACAAGTTCGACGTGAACGGTGACGGCTTCGTCACGGCCGACGAGTACAGCGCGGCCATGAAGGCGATGGGCGACGCGTTCGTCACCGCCTCGGTCGCGGACGCCGTGATCGCCTCCAAGGACTCCAACGGCGACGGCCTGATGAGCTTCGACGAGTTCTGGGCCGCCCTGAACAAGTAGGCCCCGCGCCGCCCCCGCCCCCCTGCCGGGGCGGGGGCGCGGTCCGGCCCCGCGCCGTCCGAGCCCTCCGCGCACGTCAGGCCCCGGACGTGCCCTCCATGGCCTCGACCTCCGCGAGGGCCTCCCGCAGCCAGCTCAGCCAGAACCCCTCCAGGGCGATGCCGCCGTGCAGCACGAGCCGACGCAGCCGGTCCTCCACCGCGTCCCGGCCCGGCGGGAAGTCTTTGGCCTCGATCGCCTCGTACTTCGCCAGCTGCTCCCGGTGCAGCTCCAGATGGCGCCGCAGCTCCGGACCGAGCCCCTGCAGCCCCACCACCCCCGCCGCGCGCAGCCGCAACAGCAGCGCGTCACGCATCGGCTTGGGGTCCTGGCTCTCGTCCACCCAGCGGGCCAGCTCCGCGCTGCCGTCGGGCAGCACCTCGTACTCCTTCTTCTGCCCCCGCACCGGGACCTCGCTGGGCAGCTCCCGGATCAGCCCGGCCTCCTCCAGCCGCCCGAGCTCCCGGTAGATCTGCTGGTGGGTCGCCGACCAGAAGTACCCGATCGACTTGTCGAACCGCCGGGTCAGCTCCAGCCCCGACGAGGGCTTCTCCAGCAGGGCGGTGAGGATGGCGTGCGGCAGCGACATGGGGGGAGTTTACGGTCGGGGGCGCGCCCGTCAGGGACGCAAGCCCGCCAGGGCCTCCGGGGTGCGGGGGCCCGGGGCGTCCTCGGACAGCAGGCCGCGGGCGCGCAGGAAGGCCGTCACCGCCGGGGACCAGGCCTGGCGCAGTCCCGCCGAGGCCAGCAGCCCCGGATCCGACAGCAGCTCGGGAGCCGGGCCGGTCCGGATGCCCGACGGGGTCAGCACCGCCGCGTCGTCCGCCCAGCGGACCGCCAGGTCCACGTCGTGCGTGGCCATGACCACCGTGGTGCCGTCCGACCGCAGCCCCGCCAGCACGTCCAGGAGCCGCTCCTGACCGTCCGGGTCCAGCCCGGCCGTCGGCTCGTCCAGGATCAGCACCCGCGGCGCCATGGCCACCGCCCCCGCGATCGCCGCGCGCTTGCGCTGCCCGTACGAGAGCAGGTGGGTGGGGCGGTCCCGCAGCGCGGTGATGTCCAGGGCGGCCAGGGCGGCGTCGACCCGCGCGCGGACCTCCGGCTCCGCCAGCCCCAGGTTCATCGGACCGAAGGAAACGTCCTGTTCGACGGAGGCCGCGAACAGCTGGTCGTCCGGGTCCTGGACCACCAGCTGCACCGAGGTCCGCAGGCGGGTCAGCCCCGCCCGGTCGTACGCCACCCGCGCGCCGTCCAGGCGCAGCTCGCCGGTACCGGGCCGCAGGCCCCCGCTCAGCAGCCGCATCAGCGTGGTCTTGCCGCTGCCGTTGCGGCCGAGCAGGACCAGCGCGCGGCCCCGCTCGATCCCGAAGTCCACGCCGGACAGCACGGCCGGCCCGTCCTCGTAGGCATAGCCCGCCCCGGCCAGCTCCACCACCACGGTCACAGCCACAGCTCCTTCAGTACGAGGGTCCCCGCGACCAGGACGGTCAGCAGGGCGGCGGTGGCCGCGAGGAACCGCCAGGACAGCGCCGCTCGCGGGACGAGCACCCGCAGCGCGCCGTCGTAGCCGCGCCCGGCCAGCCCCTCCTGGAGCCGGCCCGCGCGGTCGAAGGCCCGGACGAAGGAGGTCGCCGCGAGCCCGGCCAGGGAACGCCACACCGCCGCCCGGCCGCTCTGCCCGAGCCGGGCCGCCTGCGCCCGGCGGACCTGCGCCATCGAGTCCAGCAGCAGGAAGCCGATCCGGTACATCACGAGGGCCACGTCCACCACGGGGGCGGGCACCCCCGCCCGCACCAGACGTGGCAGTACGTCCGAGACGGGGGTGGTGAACGCGAACAGGAGCACGCCGAGCGAGGCCGCCGAGGTGCGCAGCAGCAGCTCCCCGGCGTGCCGGGGTCCGTCCGGCGCCAGGGAGACGAATCCGGCGGGCCCGCCCAGCGACACCAGCAGCGGCAGCGCCCCGGTCACGCAGAAGCCGAGCGGCACCCGGAAGGCCCGCCACAGCTGCCGCCCCGCCACGCCGGCCGGGCCGAGCAGCACGGCCAGGGTCGCCGCGGCGACCAGCGGCCCGCCGGGCCAGGGCGGCAGGCACACGGCGGTGACGGTCAGGCCGAGTCCCAGCAGGGCCTTCTCCAGGGGGTGACGGCGCCGCCAGCGGCTGCCGTGCGCCGCCACGTCGATCGGCAGCACCGCTTACGACTCCGCCACGGTCGTGGTGGCGGACCCGGTGGCGGGCCCGCCCGGGGCCGCGGAGGCCGCGGCCGCCTGGGCGAGGCCCTGCCGGCGACCCTTGCGCACGCCGAAGTAGTACGCGAGCACGCCCGCGCCGAGCGCCGCCTGGAGGGCGAACAGCGCCGACTCGATCTCCCCGGACGGGGGTTCGTACAGCGGCGAGAACCAGGGCTCGTAGTCGGGCTTCAGCTCGGTGATGGCCGACTCCGCCTGCGCGTCGGCGCCCGCGAACGGCTCCTCCCTGCCGTCGCCGAGCCCCAGCGCGAGCGGGAGCACGGCCAGGGCGGCCACCAGGAACAGCAGCAGGGTGTTGATCTTCGCGTTGCGGGTCATCGGACCGCCGCCCCCTGCTGCGCGCCGGCCGCGCCGGTCAGCTTCGCGACCCCGAGCCGGACCAGGTCCGACCTGCTGGACTGCATCAGCAGGCGCATCACGAGCACAGTCAGCAGCCCCTCGCTGACCGCGAGCGGGATCTGCGTCAGGGCGAAGATCCCCGCGAACTTCTCCAGCGCGCCCGGGAAGCCGCTGCCCGGGTCCGGGAAGGCCAGCGCCAGCTGGACGGAGGTCACGCAGTAGGTGACGAGGTCGGCGAAGAAGGCCCCCAGGAAGACGGTCACCATCAGCGGCGCACCGGACTTCCGCAGCAGCCGGTAGACGGCGTAGCCGGCCCAGGGTCCGGCGATGGCCATGGAGAAGACATTGGCACCGAGGGTGGTGAGCCCGCCGTGCGCCAGCAGCAGGGCCTGGAACAGCAGGGTGATCGTGCCGAGCACCGCCATGATGGGGGGCCGGAAGAGGATGGCGCCGAGCCCGGTACCGGTCGGGTGAGAGCAGCTGCCCGTCACCGAGGGGATCTTGAGCGCGGACAGGACGAAGGTGAACGCCCCCGAGGCCCCGAGCAGCAGCGTGCTCTCCGGATGGGCCTTCACCTCGCGGGTGAGGGCGCGGACTCCGTGGACGACGAACGGGGCGGACGCGGCGCCCCAGGCGACCGCGTGCAAGGGGGGCAGGAACCCCTCGGCTATATGCATGGGTAGAGAGACCTCTCCAGCACCTCGTGGATGGACGACGCGCCCCGGCCGGTCTCCTGGCTCACGGGTACTGATGCCCTGGCTCCGCCTTCCCGGGGCCGTGCGGTCTCCCGCGCGGGCCCAGTGGCTTCCCGCAGGAGTAGAGCCGGACTTCCCGATCACAGTGGCGAGGGCCGCACCGGTTTCCCACCGGTTTCCCGAACACCAAGGCCAGCTGACCCTAGTCGCCGGGGCGGACCGGTAACAACCCGCCTCGATTCGGCCGTTCGGGTGGCCGGATCCGGTACGGGCGTCACCCGGCGCGGCCCGGACGGACGCGGTCCGCTGGCGGCCCCCGCCGGCCCCGGGAAGGGTGGGGCGCATGGCTGCCGACACCCAGGGCTTCGACTATTCGGACCTCTCCGCCGTCTACGTCAACTGCACCCTCAAGCGCTCGCCCGAGACCAGCAACACCGAGGGCCTGATCGTGAAGAGCCGTGCCGTCATGGAGGCGGCCGGCGCCCGGACCTCACTGGTGCGGGCCGTCGACCACGACATCGCGACCGGGGTCTGGCCGGACATGACCGAGCACGGCTGGGAGAGCGACCAGTGGCCGGTCCTCTACAGCCAGATCATGGACGCCGACATCCTCGTGCTCTGCGGGCCGATCTGGCTCGGCGACAACAGCTCCGTCATGAAGCAGGTCATCGAGCGGCTCTACGCCTGCTCCTCCCTGCTCAACGACCGCGGCCAGTACGCCTACTACGGGCGGGTCGGCGGAGCGCTGATCACCGGCAACGAGGACGGCGTCAAACACTGCGCCATGAACGTCCTCTACAGCCTCCAGCACCTGGGCTACGCCATTCCGCCCCAGGCCGACGCGGGCTGGATCGGCGAGGCCGGCCCCGGACCCTCCTACCTGGATCCCGGATCAGGCGGCCCCGACAACGACTTCACCAACCGCAACACGGCCTTCATGTCCTGGAACCTCATGCACCTCGCCGCCCTCCTCAAGCGCGCGGGCGGCATCCCCGCACACGGCAACCAGCGCTCCCTGTGGGACGCGGGCTGCCGCTTCGACTTCCCGAACCCGGAACACCGCTAGCGGTGCGGCGTCCCGGGCCGGGCCGCCGGGTTCAGCAGGTGTTCGGGTGCGCGACGTCCACCACGTACCGCTCGGGCGAGTGGAGGACCGAGGTGGTGAAGGCGGGCTTGGTGTCGAAGGCGGCGCCGAAGGTCACGTACCCCTCGTAGTCGCCGGTCAGGGCGAGGCCCTTGAGCTTGCTGAGGGAGATCTTCTGGAGCTTGGGGCCCTGGTAGACGTTCTGCCCCGCGTCGTCGTGACCGGCGGCGGGGTGCAGGCGGATCTCCAGGAAGTACTTCCCGGCCAGCGGGACGGGCTTGCCGGACCCGTCGTAGACCAGCTGGGAGACGGGTGTGACGGTGACCGGGGGCACGGAGCCCCGGAGGTCGATGACGATCCGGTCGTACGTGCAGTGACCGCCCCAGCGGGCGTTGACGACGAGCGGGGTCACGGTGCGCGCGGACGGAGCGGCGGACGCGGCGGCCGAGGCCGGTGCGGCGAGCGCGAGCCCGGCGGTGAGCAGGGCACCCGTGGCCAGGGCCACGGCCCGGCGGCGGTGCGGGCGGTTCGGGTGACGCATGACGTCCCCCCGATTCTCGTGAGACGGGGACAGGCTGTCACCGGATAGGACACCCGTGGGGCGCCCCGCGGTTCCCTCAGTGCGCGAGCAGGGCGCTCAGCTCCGCGTCCAGGTCGTAGTGGCGCCGTTCCTGCCCCCGCGGGACCAGCTCCGTGAGCCGCCGGCACAGCTCGCGCACGTCCTTGGCGCGGGCGGAGACCACACAGCTCTGCACGCCGTTGCTGAAGGCGAGGAACACGCGCGGCTCGGTGCCCCGCCGCAGCGGCCACACCTGTATGTCGCCCTCGCCGGTGGCGCAGGTCTGCCCGTCGAGCAGCAGCTCGCGCGAGAACACCCAGTGGGCGAGGTGGGCCCCGGCGCCGCGGAAGTCGACGGCCAGCTCGTACGGCCGGTCCGTGCGGTAGACGAAGGCGCCGACCAGGGGGACGGACAGCGGCGCGGCTTCCAGCCTGAGCGGCAGGACGCGGTGTTCGGTGGTGGCCATGCTGGCTCTGCCTCTCTTCGCGCGGGTGGCGTTCACGAACCCCCTCCGGGCACGCTAGCCGACGCTCGCGGCGCTCCCCGGGGCCGAAGGTCCCGAGCCGGACGGGCCGCAGGGCCCGTTTCCGGGACCCCCGAAGGCCTCCGCCGAGGCCGGAGCGAACGGGTCGCACCGCTCAAAGGCCCCCGTATCCAGTGCGGTTGACGCCATTTCTGCCGTGTTCATGACTGCCTCCTCGCTGGTGGGGCCCGATCGTAGCCGGGACGCGCACGAGCCCGCCCTCCGGGGGAGAGCGGGCTCGACGGGCCTGCGGCGGCAGACGGCGCCACCGCCGTTTACGGCAGCGGGGTCAGCACTCGATGACGTTGACCGCGAGGCCGCCCCGCGCGGTCTCCTTGTACTTGACCTTCATGTCGGCGCCGGTCTCCTTCATGGTCTTGATGACCTTGTCGAGGGAGACCTTGTGGCTGCCGTCGCCGCGCATCGCCATCTTGGCGGCGGTGACGGCCTTCACGGCGGCCATGCCGTTGCGCTCGATGCAGGGGATCTGGACGAGGCCGCCGACCGGGTCGCAGGTCAGGCCGAGGTTGTGCTCCATGCCGATCTCGGCCGCGTTCTCGACCTGCTCCGGGGTGCCGCCCAGGACCTCGGCGAGGGCGCCGGCCGCCATGGAGCAGGCCGAGCCGACCTCGCCCTGGCAGCCGACCTCGGCGCCGGAGATGGAGGCGTTCTCCTTGAAGAGCATGCCGATCGCACCCGCGGCGAGGAGGAAGCGGACCACGCCGTCCTCGTCGGCGCCCGGCACGAAGTTCGTGTAGTAGTGCAGGACCGCCGGCAGGACGCCCGCGGCGCCGTTCGTGGGCGCGGTGACGACCCGGCCGCCGGCCGCGTTCTCCTCGTTGACCGCCATCGCGTAGATCGTCGTCCACTCGCTGCGGTGCATCATCGGGTCGCCCTCGGTGCGCAGCTGGCGCGCCGTGGAGGCGGCGCGGCGCTTGACGCGCAGCCCGCCGGGCAGGATGCCCTCGCGGGACATGCCGCGCGAGACGCAGGCCTGCATGACGCGCCAGATCTCCAGGAGGCCCTCGCGGATCTCCTCCTCGGTGCGCCAGGCCTTCTCGTTCTCCAGCATCAGGGAGGAGATCGACAGGCCCGTCTCGTTGGCGAGCCGCAGCATCTCGTCACCCGAGCGGAAGGGGTACTTCAGCACGGTGTCGTCGAGCTTGATCCGGTCCTCGCCGACCGCGTCCTCGTCCACGACGAAGCCGCCGCCGACCGAGTAGTACGTCTTCTCCAGCAGGGGCGCGCCGGACTCGTCGTAGGCGAAGAGGGTCATGCCGTTCGCGTGGTACGGCAGCGAGCGGCGGCGGTGCAGGATCAGCTGGTTCGGCTCGTCGAAGGCGATCTCGTGCCCGTCGCCTATCTCCGCGCCCAGCAGCCGCAGCCGGCCGCTCTGGCGGATGCGCTCCACCTCGGCGTCGGCGCTCTCGACGTCCACCGTGCGGGGGGAGTGCCCTTCCAGGCCGAGCAGGACCGCCTTGGGGGTGCCGTGGCCGTGGCCGGTCGCGCCGAGGGAGCCGAAGAGCTCCGCGCGCACGGACGCGGTCTGGGCGAGGACGCCGTCCTTCTTCAGCCGCGTCGCGAACATGCGCGCCGCACGCATCGGGCCGACCGTGTGGGAGGAGGACGGGCCGATGCCGATGGAGAAGAGGTCGAAGACGGAGATGGCCACTGGCGGACTCCCTTGTCTGCTCGTGGGTGGGGAGGGGGGCAGGAGAGATGGATCCGGGGGTGGATCAGAGGGGTGGATCCGCGGATTTTGTCCGGCAGTCGAGCGTATCGCGTGGAGATGAACGGTTCGGCTCCCGGACGGGTCCGTCAGACGTGAGACAGCTCGCGCTCCGGTGTCGTGGAGCCCCCGGCGGGGCCTGCGGTGCGGTCCGGCAGCGGGTCCGGGCCGATCAGGCCCGCCCGGTGGGCCCTGACGCCCGCCCGGACGGCCCAGAAGTACGTGACGAGCGCCATGGCGGCCACCAGGGCGATGTCGACACCTCCGGGCAGGACGCCGCGGCCGCCGAAGTCGGTGGAGCCGAGGAGGGACAGGAGGGACAGGGCGCCCAGGAAGAAGACGATCCACCAGGCCGGGGCGAACTGGCGGAGGAGGTCCCGTTCGCCCTTGCGGGACAGGACCAGGGCGGCGATCGGGGCGGCCAGCAGGGTCAGGGCGGTGACGATGCCGGTGTTGGGCCACTGCGACCAGTAGAGGGCGCAGGCGGCGAAGACGAAGGTCAGCGGGCAGAGGACCTTCGCGGCGGGGAGCCGGAAGGGGCGGGGCAGGCCGGGCCTGGTGCGGCGCAGGACGCCGACCGCGACCGGCCCGATCAGGTACGAGATCACCATCGCGGCCGAGATGACCGGGGCCAGGGTCTTCCAGCTGTGGCCGACGGTCACCAGGAGGAGGACGGAGAAGCCCAGGTTCATCCACATCGCCGGGCGGGCGGTGCCGTAGACCGGGTGGGTCTCCTTGAGCCGCTTGGGGAAGAAGCCCGTCTCGGAGAGGTTCTGCACCATGTACGCGGCGGAGGCCACGTTGGCGATGTTGGAGCCGGCGGGGGAGATGAAGGCGCCGAACTGGAGCATCACCACGACCCAGTGGATCATCAGCAGCTTGGCGAGCTCGGCGAAGGGGCTGTTGAAGTTCACGCCCGCCCAGCCGCCGGCCTGCGTCAGGTGCTCCGGCGGTACGGATCCCAGGAAGGCCGTCTGCAGGGCCAGGTAGATCACCAGGCCCAGGGAGAGCGAGCCGACCAGGGCGATCGGGATGGCCCGGCCGGGGTTCCTGGCGGCCCCGCCGAGGTTGACCACGGCCTGGAAGCCGTTGAAGGCGAAGACGACGCCCGAGGTGGTGACGGCGGTCAGGACGGCAGTCCAGCCGTTCGGGGCGAAGCCGCCGTGGGCGCTGAAGTTCTCCGTGTGGAAGCCCGAGGCGACCAGGGCGATCACGGCGAGGACCGGGATGGCGAACTTGACCAGGGTCAGCCCGGCGTTGATCTTCGCCAGGAGCTGGACCGACCAGTAGCAGGACAGCCACAGCAGCACGGTCAGCGCGAGCGCCACCGCCATGCCGAAGGCGGTCAGCTCGTGTGACCCGGCGTCCACCAGGTCCCCGGCCCAGCCGAAGCTCCACGAGGACATGTACTGCGTCGCGGCGATCGACTCGATGGGGATCAGCGAGGCGACCGCGATCCACACCGCCCAGCCGGTGATGAAGCCGAGCACCGGGCCGTGCGAGAGGGCGCCGTAGCGGGCCATGCCGCCGGGAATCGGATAGGCCGCGCCCACCTCGGCGTAGGTCATGGCGATCATGCCGATGAAGACCGCGCCGATGACCCAGGCGACGAGCGCCGCCGGGCCCGCGACCTGGGCGGCCGTGCCGGCGCCGAAGAGCCAGCCGGAGCCGAAGATCGAGCCGATGCCGATCATGATCAGCGCGAAGAGGCTGAGCCCCTTCCGGTTCGCCGCGCTCATGTCCATGGAGGGTGTCCGTCCTGAGGGGGATGCCTTTATTGCGACCCTATGTGCCGTTTTTTAGATGTTTCAGAGGCGATAGGTGGCGTCCACCAGGGACTTAGGTCACGAAAGGGGCCCGGCCCCGTGGAAACGCGGCCGGGCCCCACCGCGGCTGGTTAGAGCGACGGGTACAGCGGGAACTTCGCGGCGAGCGCGGAGACGCGCGCCTTGAGGTCCTCGGCGTCGTACGACGGCTTCAGGGCCTGCGCGATGATCTCGGCGACCTCGGTGAAGGCCTCGGCGTCGAAACCGCGGGTGGCCAGCGCCGGCGTGCCGATCCGCAGACCCGAGGTGACCATCGGGGGCCGCGGGTCGTTCGGGATCGCGTTCCGGTTGACCGTGATGCCGACCTCGTGGAGACGGTCCTCGGCCTGCTGTCCGTCCAGCTCGGAGTTGCGCAGGTCGACCAGGACCAGGTGCACGTCGGTGCCGCCGGTGAGGACGTCCACGCCCACGGCCTTGACGTCGTCCTGGACCAGACGGGCGGCGAGGATCTTCGCGCCCTCCAGGGTGCGCTCCTGGCGCTCCTTGAACTCGGGCGAGGCCGCGACCTTGAAGGAGACCGCCTTGGCCGCGATCACGTGCTCCAGCGGACCGCCCTGCTGGCCCGGGAAGACCGCGGAGTTGATCTTCTTGGCCAGCTCCTGCGTCGACAGGATGACACCGCCGCGCGGACCGCCGAGGGTCTTGTGCGTGGTGGTGGTGACGACGTGGGCGTGCGGCACCGGGTTCGGGTGCAGACCCGCGGCGACCAGGCCGGCGAAGTGCGCCATGTCGACCATCAGGTACGCGCCGACCTCGTCCGCGATGCGGCGGAAGGCGGCGAAGTCCAGCTGGCGCGGGTACGCGGACCAGCCGGCGATGATCAGCTGCGGCTTGGACTCCTTGGCGAGGCGCTCGACCTCGGCCATGTCGACCTGGCCCGACTCGTCGACGTGGTACGGGACCACGTTGTAGAGCTTGCCGGAGAAGTTGATCTTCATGCCGTGGGTCAGGTGACCGCCGTGGGCCAGGTTCAGGCCCATGATCGTGTCGCCCGGCTTGAGCAGCGCGAACATCGCGGCGGCGTTGGCCTGCGCACCGGAGTGCGGCTGGACGTTCGCGGCCTCGGCGCCGAACAGCGC
The DNA here is from genome assembly GCF_041862025.1 of Streptomyces sp. AB3(2024). Classification (NCBI taxonomy): domain Bacteria; kingdom Bacillati; phylum Actinomycetota; class Actinomycetes; order Kitasatosporales; family Streptomycetaceae; genus Streptomyces; species Streptomyces sp. AB3(2024). Next base: position 84,385 of record NZ_JBGWAB010000002.1, on the reverse strand, counting down.
CTTGATGCGGTCGATCGCGATCTGCTCGACCACGTCGACGTGCTCGCAGCCGCCGTAGTAGCGGCGGCCGGGGTAGCCCTCGGCGTACTTGTTGGTCAGGACCGAGCCCTGGGCCTCCATGACGGCGACCGGAGCGAAGTTCTCCGACGCGATCATTTCCAGGGTCGACTGCTGGCGTACGAGCTCCGCGTCGACGGCCGCGGCGACGTCCGGGTCGAGCTCGTGGAGGGGGGTGTTCAGAACGGACATCAGGATCCCCTGGGGTGTCAGTTGTCGGAGTGGGTGAGCGCGGCGTACTCGTCGGCGGAGAGCACGTCCTTCGGCTCCTCCGAGAGGCGCACCTTGAACAGCCAGCCACCCTCGAACGGGGCGGTGTTGACGAGCGCCGGGTCGTCCACGACGTCCTGGTTGGCCTCGACTACCTCACCGGAGACGGGGGAGTACAGGTCGCTGACCGACTTGGTCGACTCCAGCTCGCCACAGGTCTCGCCCTCGGTGACGGTGTCGCCGACCGCGGGGAGCTGGGCGTAGACGACGTCACCGAGCGCGTTGGCCGCGAACTCCGTGATGCCGACCGTCGCGACGCCGTCCACGGCGTCCGACAGCCACTCGTGCTCCTTGGTGTAACGCAGCTGCTGGGGGTTGCTCATGACCTGATTCTCCTGGATGCGGGGGAGTGGATGTGAACAGTGGTCTCGCGGACCGAGACGGGCGCCGGGGCGCCGGAACACCGCCGCACGGCCGGCCGTACGGCGGTGGTGACTACTTCTGCCGCTTGTAGAACGGCAGAGCCACGACCTCGTACGCCTCATGCGTACCGCGAATGTCCACGCCTACGCCGGAGGTCCCGGGCGCGGCGTGCGCCGCGTCGACGTAGGCCATCGCGATCGGCTTGCCCAGCGTCGGGGACGGGGCGCCGGAGGTGACCTCGCCGACGACCTGTCCGTCGGCGACGACCGGGAATCCGGCGCGCGGGACGCGGCGGCCCTCGGCGATCAGGCCGACCAGCTTGCGCGGCGGGTTGCCGGCGGCACGCTCGGCGGCGGCCTCCAGCGCGGCGCGGCCGACGAAGTCCCCCTCCTTCTCGAACTTCACGACCCGGCCCAGCCCCGCGTCGAAGGGGGTGAGGGAGGTGGTCAGCTCGTGCCCGTACAGCGGCATGCCCGCCTCCAGGCGCAGCGTGTCGCGGCAGGACAGCCCGGCCGGCACCAGGCCGACGCCCTCGCCCGCCTTGGTCAGCGCCTGCCACAGCTCCACGGCGTGCTCGGGGGAGACGAACAGCTCGAAGCCGTCCTCGCCCGTGTAGCCCGTACGCGCGATCAGCGCCGGCACGCCCGCGACGGTGCCCGGCAGGCCCGCGTAGTACTTCAGGCCGTCCAGGTCGGCGTCGGTCAGCGACCCCAGGATGCCGGGGGACTCCGGACCCTGGACGGCGATCAGCGCGTAGGCGTCGCGGTCGTCGCGGACCTCGGCGTCGAAGCCGGCGGCGCGCTCGGTGAGGGCGTCCAGGACGACCTGGGCGTTGGAGGCGTTGGCGACGACCATGAACTCGGTCTCGCCCAGGCGGTAGACGATCAGGTCGTCCAGGATCCCGCCGTCCTCCTGACAGATGTGCGTGTAGCGGGCGCGGCCGACGCCGACGGTGGAGATGTTGCCCACCAGCGCGTAGTCCAGGACCTTGACGGCCTCGGGGCCGGTCAGGGTGATCTCGCCCATGTGGGACAGGTCGAACAGGCCGGCCTTGGTCCGTACGGCGTTGTGCTCGTCGCGCTCACTCGCGTAGCGCAGCGGCATGTCCCAGCCCGCGAAGTCGGTCATGGTCGCACCGAGCGAGCGGTGCAGCGCGTCGAGCGCGGTCAGGCGGGGGGCAGTGCTCATGGGTGTGGCTCCCGGGTCCCAGGGCATGACATGACGAGGACGATCCTCCCCATCTGTCATCGGAACCTGAGAGGTTCGCCGAGAGTTCCCGCGACACGGCGGGACGCCCTGGCTTGCACCTTGGGTGGAGCGCGCGGCGGCCGTCGGGGGACGGACACGTCGTCGCTCGCTTTTCAGATCTGCCTCATCCACGCGGTACGGGGCCTGAGAGATTCAAGGGAGGTACTTGCTCCTTCGGCGCCCGGGCACGGCCTCACGGCGTGCCGGGACTCTCCCGCGCGGATTCAAGCGGCCGGTATGCAGTTGGTGTCCAGATGGCGCACATCATTGCACGGGACGCTCGGGAGCGGGCAGTGGGGCCCTGGAAGAACGGACGGGACCGGAACCGAGGCCACCGGATTACCGTCTCTTTACACTCAGTGGGCACGGGGTCCAGGCGACCCGATTCGGGGGGAGACGATCACTGTGCGGAGATTCGGAGTGCTGGCGGCGACGGGAACGGTGGACGGGGTCCCGGTACAGCGCGGTACGCGGCCGCGGCCGGCCGGCCGGGTCCGCGACCTGCGCGGCGCGGCGGTGGCCGGGCCGCGGCGGCTCGGATTCCCCGCCGGGGACATCGTGGTGGTGTCCGGACTGCCGGGCGGCGGCAAGAGCACCCTGATCAAGCGGGCGGCCGAGGACGGCGGCATCGACTCCCAGGACGTCCGCGAGCGCTGGGAGCACCGGATGCCGGGGGCGCTGCCGTACGCCGCGTACCGGCCGCTGGTGCGGGCCGCGCACTACTGGGGCCTGTGGCGGCGGCTGCGCACCGGGGACTCCGTCGTGGTCCACGACTGCGGCACCCAGATGTGGGTGCGGGGGATGCTCGCCGCCGCCGCCCGGCGGCGCGGCCGGTCGCTGCACCTGCTCCTGCTGGACACCACGGCCGAGGAGGCCCGCTCCGGGCAGGAGGCGCGGGGGCGCCGGGTCTCTGCGTACGCCTTCGCCCGGCACCGGGGTGCGGTGGGGCGGCTGCTGCGGGAAGCCGAGGCGGGGCGCCTGCCGACGGGATGCGACTCCGCGGTCATCCTGGACCGCCGCTCGGCGGCGGCGGTGACCCGGATCTCGTTCTTCTGAGAGCCGGGGGGCAGGGGGGGTGGGGACGCGCGAAGGGCGGTCGGGGCGGGGCGGTAGCCTCGGGGCGACATCGGGGCGCGACCGTACGGAGGCAGGGGTACATGCAGGGCAGCGGCTGGCCGGCGAACGAGTTGGAACAGGTCCTGGGGGCGGCGCTCGGCCGGCCGGACGCCGGACAGCAGATCCTGGAGGCCCTCGGCCGCAGCCGGCTCTGGGTGCCCCTGCCCCACGGCGGCAGTCCCGACCACGCCGCCCTCGACCTCCCGACGATGCTGATCGGCGGGGAGGCGTACGTCCCCGTCTACAGCTCGGAGGCCCAGTTCCGGCACGGCGCCGGCCCCGCCATGGACTTCGCGATCGCCCCCGCCGTCGAGTTCGCCCGCGGTCTGCCCCCGCAGCTCGGCATCGCCGTGAACCCCGAGGGCGCCGTCGGGGTGCCGCTGCCCCCCGCCGCCGTCGCCGCGCTGTGCCGCTCCGGCCGGACCCCGCTCGACGGCCCCGCCGCCGGCGGCCGCGTCCGGCTCTTCGAGCCCGACTGGCAGGAGGACCCCGTCGACTTCCTGGCCGCCGCCGCCGAGGAGTTCCGAGCCACCGGCGTGGTCACCGCCGCGCACCGCTGCCTCGCCAGCGTCGAGGCCGGCCCCCCGCAGCTCTACATCGGCGTCCAGCTGGTGGGATGGGATCCCGAGACGCGCAACGCCCCGCTGGAGGCCCTCGGCCGCGCCCTGGCCCGCGTACCCGCGCCCTGGCCCGTGCAGTTGATCCTCCTGGAGGCGGCCGAGGACCCGGTCACGGACTGGATTCGTGAGCGCGTACGCCCCTTCTACCTTCCCTAGCGCCGCTTAAGCTGGTTGGTACGGGTGGACGACGGGCGGACGAAGAGGGGTACCGGGTGAGTGCGTCAGGCACGGCCGAGGCCGGGCAGGTCGAGCACATGCTGCGCCAGGTGACTCCCGGGCGCTATGAGAGTTATGAGTCATTCCTGCACGCCCTCGCCGAGGGCAGGCTGTGGATGCTGCTGTGGCAGGGGCAACCGGGCTCACCCGACGCCCAGTACGGCGGCATGGAGGTCGAGGGCCTCGGGTACGCGCCCTGCGTGACCTCGCCGCAGGAGCTGGCCGCCAGCGGCTGGAACCGCGGCTACGAGGTCGTGACCGGCCGGGACATCGCCCGCGCCCTCTACCCCGACCGCTGGGGGCTGTGGGTCAACCCGCACGCCCCGGGCGGTGGCCTCGGCGTGCCGTGGGCCGACCTGCGCCGTGTCGCCACCGGCCTGGACCGCATGCCCGCGGGCCCGCTGCGGCTCTCCGAGCCCGCCCTGGAGCTCCCGCAGTTCTACGGGCTGCTGACCCGGCACGCGCACCGCACGCCGGCCGTCAGGTCGCTGCGCCGCACGTGGGTCCAGCCCGCGCTCGGGACGGCCTACCTCGCGGTGGGGCTCGACCTGTACGACGCCTCCGCGTCCGCGCTGGAATCCGTACGCGAGATGATGCGCCAGTCGGTCGGGGCCGTCCCCGAGGGCGTGCCGGTGTGCACGGTCGCGCTGGCGGACGAGCACGACCCGGTGGCGATGTGGCTGCGGGCGCAGACCAGGCCGTTCTACGACCGCGAGGGCCAGGCCGCGGCGTACTGACCCACGCGGAAAACCACTTGACCGGCTCCGCCGAGCCGGATCGGGGGCCCCGTACCGACCCGTCAACAGGGAGTCGCGCGGGTGCGCCCGGAGCCTGAGACGGGCACCTTCGACGGACCTTCGGCCGTCGGGAACCACGGTTCCCGGCGGCTTTCTCCTTGTCCGGATATCACCCTTGTTGGGCGCCCAAATGGCGCACTCCTGCTGCGGGTTGGGCGTCATGTCCGTTTGCGTACCGAACGTACGGTCTTGCTCCGCTGAGCCGTGAGCGGAGTCCGGATAACGGGAACCGGGGCGTCAGATCACGGTTGCGCATCCATTCATCTGCGGGTCTGGCGGCTGGTCGAGCGCCCGATGAAGACTCCCCACCCAAGAGCCGGTCAGTCCTCCAGGGCGCGGCTCGGCACGTGGACTTGGCTTGTTGTTTCACACGGCACTTCCCGCACCTCCCGTACCTCGGCTGCACCGCACCTCGCTCCACACAGCAATTCGCACAACAGTTCGCATTGCCCCGTAGTCCGCAGTCCGCAGTCCGCAGTCCGCAGTTCGCACCTTCCACCGCACTTCGCACGCGTTCCACGTGTCCCGAGCACTCCGAGCGCCACTCCGCACCAACGCCGCCACAGCGGCGGGCATGGGCCGGCAACCCGTCGGCCGAGAGGGGTCCCCACCACGATGACGGCACCACAGCACGACACGAGCGCGGAAACGCCCGCACCCGTGTCCGTAGCCGACGTCCCTGCCAAGGCCATCGAAGGCCGCTCGCCCGGCCGCATCGCCTGGATGCGGCTCAAGCGCGACAAGGTCGCGCTGACCGGCGGCGTGGTCGTGATCCTCCTGATCCTGGTGGCGGTCTTCGCGCCGCTGATCGTGGGCCTGCTGGGGCACGACCCCAACGAGTTCCACGAGGACATGATCGACCCGGACCTGGGCACGCCGCTCGGCTCCTTCGGCGGCATCAGCTCCGACTTCCTGCTGGGCGTCGAACCGACCAACGGCCGCGACGTGTTCAGCCGGATCGTCTACGGCGCCCGCATCTCCCTGGTCGTCGCCTTCCTGGCGGCCTTCGTCTCGGTCGTCCTGGGCAGCCTGCTCGGCGCCCTGGCCGGCTTCCTCGGCGGCTGGGTCGACGCCGTCATCAGCCGCGTGATGGACCTGCTGCTGGCCTTCCCGCAGCTGCTGTTCACCATCGCCCTGGTCTCCGTTGTCCCCAACTCCCTCTGGGGGTTCGAGGGTTCGGGCGTCCGGATGGGCGTGCTGATCGTCGTCATCGGCTTCTTCGGCTGGCCGTACATCGGCCGTATCGTCCGGGGCCAGACGATCTCCCTGCGTGAACGCGAGTACGTCGAGGCCGCACGCAGCCTCGGCGCGGGCCGCGGCTACATCCTGATCAAGGAGCTGCTGCCCAACCTGATCGCGCCGATCCTCGTCTACTCGACGCTGATCATTCCGACCAACATCCTGACGGAAGCGGCCCTCAGCTTCCTGGGTGCCGGTGTCAAGCCGCCCACGGCCTCGTGGGGAAAGATGCTCTCCGACGCCGTCCCCATCTACCAGGACGACCCCATGTACATGGTGGTCCCGGGTATCACGATCTTCATCACCGTCCTGGCGTTCAACCTCTTCGGGGACGGGCTGCGTGACGCACTCGACCCCAAGGGCAGCTGAACCGCTTCTTCGATTCACCCACCTCTGGAGGTTGGACAACCGTGATCCGCAGAAAGCAGGCACTCGCGATCACCGCCGTGATCGCCGCCCTGTCGCTGACCGCCGCGTGCGGTGGCAACGACAAGAAGGCCGACAGCAGCGACGACAAGGGAGACAAGGGCTACAGCGGCGCCACCACCGCCGTGGTCAACGCCTCCGACGCCAAGGGCGGCGAGCTGAAGCTCTGGTCCCCGCAGGACGTCGACTTCCTCGACCCGGCGCGCGCCTACTACGGCTTCGTGTGGAACCTGCAGCGCCTCTACATCCGCCAGCTGTACGCGTACGACAGCAAGCCCGGCGCGGCCGGCACCAAGCTGGTCCCGGACCTCGCCGCGGGCGAGCCCGTCCTGAGCAACGACGGCAAGACGTACACCGTCAAGATCAAGGACGGTGTGAAGTTCGACGACGGCTCGGCGATCACCGCGAAGGACTTCAAGTACGGCATCGAGCGCGTCTTCGCGCAGGACGTGCTGTCCGGCGGTCCGACGTACCTGATCGACCTGCTCGACCAGGGCCAGAAGTACCCGGGTCCCTACAAGGACACCGACCCGAACAAGATGGGCCTGAAGTCCGTCGAGACGCCGGACGACCACACGATCGTCTTCAACCTGGCGAGCGCCAACTCCGACTTCAAGTACCTGCTGGCCATGCCGTCCTCCTCGCCGGTCCCGGCGGGCAAGGACGAGGGCGCCTCCTACACCAACAAGCCGGTCTCCACCGGTCCCTACAAGGTGGAGTCCTTCGCCTCGGGCAAGGGCGCGACCTTCGTCCGCAACGAGAACTGGGACCCGGCCACCGACACGATCCGCAAGGGTCTGCCGGACAAGGTCACCTTCACGGTCACCACCAACCCGGACGACATGGACCAGCGCCTGCTCTCCGGCGACATCGACCTCGCCATCGACGGCACCGGTGTCCAGCAGGCCGCGAAGAACAAGATCCTCAAGGACTCGAACCTCAAGAAGAACGCGGACAACCCCTACACGGGCTACATCCGTTACTTCGCCTTCCCGCAGACGGTCGCGCCGTTCGACAACATCGAGTGCCGCAAGGCCGTCATCTACGCGGCCGACCCGAAGTCGCTGCAGAACGCCCGCGGTGGCCCGACCAGCGGTGACCTCGGCGCCAACATGCTGCCGCCCGGCATCCCCGGCTCGGACAAGAAGTACGACCCGTTCAACCTGACGGCCGGCAAGCCGCAGACGGACAAGGCCAAGGCCGCGCTCAAGGCCTGTGGGAAGCCGGACGGCTTCGAGACCACCATCGCGGTGCGCAACAACCGCGCCCCCGAGGTCAAGAGCGCCGAGTCCCTCCAGGCCGCGCTCGCCAAGATCGGCGTCAAGGCGACGATCGACCAGTACGACGGCAAGCTCTCCTCCTCCACGATCGGTTCGCCCGAGAACGTGAAGAAGAAGAACTACGGCATCATCGTCATGGGCTGGGGCGCCGACTACAACTCCGGCTCGGGCTTCCTGCAGCCGCTGGTCGACGGATCGTTCATCCTGCCGAACGGCAACAACAACTACACCGAGGTCAACGACCCGGAGATCAACGGCCTGTTCAAGACCGCCGCTGCCGCCGCCACCCCCGAGGCCGCCGCCCCGTTCTACGGCCAGATCAACAAGAAGGTCATGGAGAAGGCGCTCTACCTGCCGATCAACTTCGACAAGGCGCTGATCTACCACAGCCCGCGTCTGACCAACGTCTACTTCAACGACTCGATGGGCCGCATCGACCTCGCGGTCCTGGGCGTCGGCAAGTAGTCGGGCAGTCAGACAAGCAGTACCGGCCCGCGAGGGCCCGTAAGGCAGCAGCAACCAAGCAAGTACGCAAGTAAGTGCCTTCACCGCACGTGCGCTAGTCCGAAGGGCAGGTGAAGGCCGCAGGCGGCGGCTGCCGTCCCCACGGGGGACGGCAGCCGCCCGCCCCGGGCGGCCGACTGCAGTGCTCGTCTACCTCATACGGCGGCTTTTCAACGTCGCCGCCACGCTGCTGGTGGTCTCCGCGGTCACCTTCGGCATCTTCTTCGCGGTCCCCAAGCTGACCGGCAGCGACCCCGCGCTCATGTACGCCGGCCGTGAGACCAGCGAGACCGCCCTGCAGGGCATCCGGGTCAAGATGGGCTTCGACAAGCCGATCTCCGAGCAGTACTGGGTGTTCCTCAAGGGGATCTTCGTCGGCCGCGACTACGACGCGGGCACCGAGGTCACACACTGCGCCGCGCCGTGCTTCGGCTACTCGTTCAAGAGCGAGGCACCCGTCTGGCAGACCATGCTCGACCGCATGCCGGTCACCCTCTCGCTCGCCCTCGGCGCGGCGGTCATCTGGGTGCTGGCCGGTGTGGCCACCGGAGTGGTCTCGGCGCTCAAACGCCGGACCGCCATCGACCGCACCGTCATGGTCGGCGCCCTCGCCGGCGTCTCCCTGCCGATCTTCTTCACCGGCATGGTGGCCCCGGCGGTCTTCGTCTACAGCCTCGGCTGGCTGGACGTCTCCAATTACAAACCCCTGACCGAGGATCCGCTGGCCTGGCTCAACAGCATGATCCTGCCCTGGGTCACCCTGGCCTTCCTCTTCGCCGCCACCTACGCCCGCATCACCAGGGCGACCATGCTGGAAGTCCTCGGCGAGGACTACATCCGCACGGCGCGCGCCAAGGGGCTCAAGGAGAGCGTGGTCATCCGCAAGCACGCCCTGCGCTCCACCCTCACCCCGATCGTCACGATGTTCGGCCTCGACCTCGGCGGACTCCTCGGCGGCGCGGTGCTCACCGAGACGACCTTCAACTTCCAGGGTCTGGGGACGGCGGCCGTCGCCGCCATCGGCCAGGGCGACCTTCCCGTGATCATGGGAGTCACCCTGCTCGCCGCGCTGTTCGTGGTGATGGCCAACCTGATCGTGGACCTGCTGTACGCCGTCATCGACCCGCGCGTGAGGCTGACGTGACCAAGACCGTTTCCGACGAGCCCGCCTTCGTCCCGGAGCAGGGCGGACCGCGCGACGCGGCCCCCTTCCTCTCCGTACGCGACCTGCGCGTGCACTTCCCGACCGACGACGGCCTGGTGAAGTCCGTCGACGGACTCTCCTTCGACCTGGAGCGCGGCAAGACCCTCGGCATCGTGGGCGAGTCCGGCTCGGGGAAGTCGGTGACCTCGCTGGCCATCATGGGCCTGCACCGCACCGGCAACGCGCGCAGCCGCCCCCACATCTCGGGCGAGGTCGTGCTCGACGGCGAGGACCTGGTCGCCGCCGACGCCGACCGGGTGCGCCGCCTGCGCGGCCGCAAGATGGCGATGGTCTTCCAGGACCCGCTGTCCGCGATGCACCCGTACTACTCGGTCGGCAAGCAGATCGTCGAGGCGTACCGGACCCACCACGACGTCGACAAGAAGACGGCCCGCACCCGCGCCGTCGAGATGCTCGACCGCGTGGGCATCCCGGAGCCCCACCGGCGCGTGGACGCTTACCCGCACGAGTTCTCCGGCGGCATGCGCCAGCGCGCGATGATCGCGATGGCGCTGGTCAACAACCCCGAGCTGCTCATCGCGGACGAGCCGACCACCGCCCTGGACGTCACCGTCCAGGCGCAGATCCTCGACCTGATCCGCGACCTCCAGAAGGAGTTCGGCTCCGCGGTCATCATGATCACGCACGACCTCGGCGTGGTCGCCGAGATGGCCGACGAGATCCTCGTGATGTACGGCGGCCGGTGCGTCGAGCGCGGCACCGCCGAGAAGGTCTTCTACGGCCCCCGGCACCCCTACACCTGGGGCCTGCTCGGCTCCATGCCGCGGATCGACCGCGACCAGACCGAGCGCCTGATCCCGGTCAAGGGCTCGCCGCCCAGCCTCATCAACATCCCGAGCGGCTGCGCCTTCAACCCCCGGTGCCCCTACGCCGACGTGCCCAAGGGCGGCATCACCCGTACCCAGCGCCCCGAGCTGACCGAGGACGACAGCCGGCACTGGTCCGCCTGCCACATGTCGCAGGAGGAGCGGACCCGGATCTGGACCGAAGAGATTGCGCCGAAGCTGTGACCGAGAAGCCTGAAACCCCCGGGGCGGCCGAGTCGCCCGAGACGCCCGAGACGAACACCGGGGACGCGCTCCTGAAGGTGACCGGGCTGGTCAAGCACTTCCCCATCAACAAGGGGCTGCTGCGCCGGCAGGCCGGGGCCGTCAAGGCCGTGGACGGCATCGACTTCGAGGTCCGGCGGGGGGAGACCCTCGGCATCGTCGGCGAGTCGGGCTGCGGCAAGTCCACCATGGGGCGTCTGATCACCCGGCTGCTCGAACCGACCGACGGCCGGATCGAGTTCGAGGGCAAGGACATCACGCACCTGGGCGTGGCGGGCATGCGCCCGCTGCGCCGCGACGTGCAGATGATCTTCCAGGACCCGTACGGCTCGCTGAACCCGCGCCACACGGTCGGCACGATCGTCAGCGCTCCCTTCCGGCTCCAGAAGGTCACCCCCGAGGGCGGCCTGAAGGCGGAGGTCCAGCGGCTGCTGTCGCTGGTCGGCCTGAACCCCGAGCACTTCAACCGCTACCCGCACGAGTTCTCGGGCGGCCAGCGCCAGCGGATCGGCATCGCCCGCGCCCTGGCCCTCAAGCCGAAGCTCGTCGTCGCGGACGAGCCGGTCTCCGCGCTGGACGTGTCGATCCAGGCCCAGGTGGTGAACCTGCTGGACGACCTCCAGGAGGAGCTCGGCCTGACGTACGTGATCATCGCGCACGACCTGTCGGTCATCCGGCACGTCTCGGACCGCATCGCGGTGATGTACCTCGGCAAGATCGTGGAGCTGGCCGACCGGAAGTCGCTGTACGAGGCCCCGATGCACCCGTACACGACGGCGCTGATGTCGGCGGTGCCGGTGCCGGACCCGCGGCGGCGCGGGGCGAAGAGCGGGCGCATCCTGCTCAAGGGCGACGTGCCCTCGCCGATCTCCCCGCCGGCCGGCTGCCGCTTCCACACGCGGTGCTGGAAGGCGACGGAGATGTGCACCAAGGTGGACCCGCCGCTGGTCGCCCTGAAGACCGGGCACCAGGTGGCGTGCCACCACCCGGAGAACGCCCCCGACCAGGCGCCGGGCGACCCGGCCCTGCCGGGCGCGACCGAGGCGGTGGCGGTGGCCTCCGAGTAACCCCTGCCCCGGCCGGGCGGTGACCCGGGCGGGGACGGTCGTGGGGGGGGGGGGGGGGGGGGGGGGGGGGGGGGGCCCCCCCCCCCCCCGGGGGGGGGGGGGGGGGGGGGGGGGGGGGGGGGGGGGGGGGGGGGGGGGGGGGGGGGCGGAGTGGCCCCCCCCCCCCCCCCCCCCCGGGGGGGGGGCCGGGCCCCCCCGGCGGCCCCCCGCCGATTCCCTCCGGCCGGCAATGCCCGCCGGAATCCGTCCCCGCCTGCGCGGACCCGGTGCCGGCCCCCCGGACACGCGGCACATCCCCGTGTCAGGCGGCGCAGCCCCGCGCCACCGTCCCCGCGGCCCGTGCCACCGGCTCCGCCGCACCGTGCGACCGGCGGAGCCACCCGCGCGTGCCCGGCCCCCGTCGGCCGGGGTGGTCGTCACCCGCGGGGAGGGGCGCAGCCCCGCGTGCCCCACCGGTGCCTACCGGCGGAGCCATCCGCGCGATCCGGCGGAGCCGCCCGTGCCGACCGGCGGAGCCACCGGCGTCGGTCCGGCTCGCGCCGGGCGACAATGGCGGGGTGCTCCACGATCTCTTCCCGCCCGACGTCCAGCACGCACTGGACCTCGCGGGCATCTTCGTCTTCGCCCTGGCGGGCGCCCTGCTCGCCGTCCGCAAGAACTTCGACGTCTTCGGCATCGCCGTCCTCGCCCTCGTCACCGCCCTCGGCGGCGGCCTCTTCCGCGACCTCGTCATCGGCGCCGTGCCACCCGCCGCCTTCGGGCAGCTCAGCTTCTTCGTCACGCCCCTGATCGCCTCCGCGATCGTCTTCTTCCTGCACCCCGAGGTGCAGCGGATCAACCGGGCCATCAACGTCTGCGACGCCGCCGGCCTCGCCCTCTTCTGCGTCACCGGCACGACCAAGGCCTACGAGTACGGCCTGGGCCTGACCGCGTCCGCCGCGCTCGGCCTGGCCACGGCCGTCGGCGGGGGCGTGCTGCGTGACGTTCTCGTCAACGAGGTGCCCTCGCTGCTGCGCGACCGGGAGATGTACGCCGTTCCGGCCATGGTCGGCGCCTCGATGGTGGCCGTTTTCATCGGTCTGGAGGTGCTCAACGCCGTGACGACCGCAGTCGCCATCGTCACCACCTTCGTCCTGCGGCTGCTCGCGATGCGCTACCACTGGCGGGCCCCGCTGGCATGGAACCGCCGCTCCGCGGTGGCCGAAGAGCCCTAGACGAGTAAGGCCCCACCCCACAAAACAAAGCTACCGCTTAGTAGCTTGCAGGTGTACCTTCGAGCCATGTCACACACAGCCGCCCAGGCCACCATCGGCGACAGCGAGTTCGACCGCGACACCACCATCGCCCCGCGCGCGGGCGAGCCCGGGGTGTACGACGCGGAACTCTCCGCCGGCTGGACGATCATCACCGCCGTCAACGGCGGCTACCTGCTGGCCCTGGTGGGCCGGGCCCTGTCCGCGGCCCTGCCGCACCCGGACCCCTTCACCGTCTCGGCCCACTACCTGACCTCCTCGGTGCCCGGCCCCGCCGTGATCCGCACGCAGGTCGTCCGGGCCGGCCGGAACCTCTCCACGGGCCAGGCCTCCCTGTTCCAGTTCGACGAGAACGGCGCCGAGGTCGAGCGCATCCGCGTGCTCGCCTCCTACGGTGACCTCGGCGCCCTCCCCGACGCCGTGCACACGGTGGCGCGGCCGCCCGTCATCCCGCCCTACGAGGACTGCCTCGGCGCCGAGGCCGGCCCGGCGCCGATCCCCGGCAGCTCCGCCATCGTGGACCGGCTCCGGCTGCGCCTGGACCCGGCGACCGCCGGCTGGGCGGTCGGCGCACCGTCCGGGAAGGGCGAGATGCGGGCCTGGTTCGAGCTGGCCGACGGCCGCGACCCCGACCCGCTGTCGCTGCTGCTCGCGGTGGACGCGCTCCCGCCGACCGCCTTCGACCTCGGACTGCTGGGCTGGGCCCCGACCGTCGAGCTGACCACCCACATCCGCTGCCGCCCGGCCCCCGGTCCGCTGCGGGTGGGCATCGTCACCCGCAACCTGGCCGGCGGCTTCCTGGAGGAGGACGCCGAGGTCTGGGACTCCGCCGACCGCCTGGTGGCCCAGTCCCGCCAGCTGGCCCGCGCCCCGCGCCCGTAGCCCCGGCGCGACCCGTGGCCCGGACCGCGGCCGGACCGAGGCCCGGGTCGCGCCCCGCTCGCGCGCCCCGGCCGTCCCCGTCCCGCGTACCCCGGGGAACCCGGCGCCCGGGGACTCGTAGAATCGGGGGATCATGGCCTACCTCGACCACGCCGCGACCACGCCGATGCTCCCGGAAGCCGCTGCGGCGATGACCGCGCAGTTCGCCGCCACGGGTAACGCGTCCTCCCTGCACGCCGCCGGCCGCCGGGCCCGCCGCACCGTCGAGGAGGCCCGCGAGTCCCTCGCCGAGGCACTCGGCGGGCGCCCGAGCGAGGTGGTCTTCACCGCGGGCGGCACCGAGGCGGACAACCTCGCCGTCAAGGGCCTCTACTGGGCCCGCCGCGACGCAGATCCCGCCCGCACCCGCATTCTCGCCAGCCCCGTCGAGCACCACGCCGTCCTCGACGCCGTGCACTGGCTGGGCGAACACGAGGGCGCGCGGGTCGAGTACCTGCCCGTCGACCGCCACGGGCGGGTCCACCCCGAGGCCTTCCGCGAAGCCGTCGAGCGGGCTCCCGAGGACGTGGCCCTGGCCACCGTCATGTGGGCCAACAACGAGATCGGCACCGTCATGCCGGTCCGTGAACTGGCCGCCATCGCCGCAGAGTTCGCCATCCCGCTGCACTCCGACGCCGTCCAGGCCTTCGGACAGCTCGACGTCCGCTTCGGCGACAGCGGCCTCGCCGCCATGACGGTGAGCGGCCACAAGATCGGCGGACCCTACGGCATCGGCGCGCTGCTCCTCGGCCGCGACCAGAGCCCCGTCCCCGTCCTGCACGGCGGCGGCCAGGAGCGGCACGTCCGCTCCGGCACGCTCGACGTGCCGGCCGTCGCCGCCTTCGCCGTCGCGGCAGCCCTGGCCGCCGAGCGGCGCGAACGCTTCGCCACCGAGGTCGGCGCCCTGCGCGACGAGCTCATCGGCGCCGTCCTGGCGGCCGTCCCCGACGCCGTCCTGGGCGGCGACCCCGAGGACCGCCTCCCCGCCAACGCCCACTTCAGCTTCCCCGGCTGCGAGGGCGACTCCCTGCTGCTGCTCCTGGACGCCCAGGGCATCGAATGCTCCACCGGCTCGGCCTGCACCGCGGGCGTCGCCCAGCCCAGCCACGTCCTGCTGGCGACCGGCACGGACCCGCAGCTGGCCCGGGGCACCCTGCGGTTCTCCCTCGGCCACACCTCCACCCGCGACGACGTCGCCGCGGTGGCCGCCGCCATCGGCCCGGCCGTCGAACGCGCCCGTACGGCGGGGCTCAGCTAGGGCCGGGAGAAGCGGCGGCCGGCGTGGCGGTCGCCGTGAGCTCGGCGCGGACCAGCCCGAGGTAGCGGTCCCAGTCCCAGTGGGGGCCCGGGTCCGTGTGATCGGCGCCCGGGACCTCGGAGTGCCCCAGGACGTGGGTGCGGTCCACCGGTATGCCGTACCTCCGGCAGACATCGGCGGCCAGCCGGGCCGACGCCGCGTACAGCGCGTCGGTGAAGTCCTGCGGCCGGTCCACGAAACCCTCGTGCTCGATGCCCACGCTGCGCTCGTTCATCGAGCGGTTCCCGGAGTGGAAGGCCACGTCCAGCTCGCGCACCATCTGCTCCACGTGGCCGTCCTGGCGGACTATGTAGTGCGCCGACGCCTTGTGGAACGGATTCTTGAAGGCGTCCACGGAGGACGCGAAACTGCCCTGGGTGACGTGCACGACGATCCGGTCCACCCGGTAGTCGTCGGGCCGGTCCGCCATCCGCCAGTTCGCCGGGGAGGCCGCGGTCCAGCTCGCCCCCGCGTGGTCCAGCTCACCCTCCTTGCGCGGCTTGCGCACGCCGGGCAGCAGCCACCAGGCCCGCCCGATCTCCTCCCGGCTCAGGAGCGCCGCCGCCCCGAGCACCCCGAGCCCGCCGAAGAGCACCGCCCTGCGGGTCCGGCCCGCCGGGCCCCCGCCCGCTTTCCCCGGACCCTTCGTCCCCTGCTCCGTCATGTGATCCACCCCCCACAGGCGACAACGCGCCGTGACCCCGCGCGGTTCCCCGTACTCTGGACGGTGCTATGACTGAGAACCTGCCGCGCACCGCCCGCCCCCTTCGCGTCCTGGCCGCCATGTCCGGCGGCGTGGACTCCGCCGTTGCCGCCGCCCGCGCGGTCGAAGCCGGGCACGACGTCACCGGCGTCCACCTGGCGCTTTCCGCGAACCCGCAGTCCTTCCGGACCGGCGCCCGTGGCTGCTGCACCATCGAGGACTCCCGCGACGCCCGCCGCGCCGCCGACGTCATCGGCATCCCCTTCTACGTCTGGGACCTCGCCGAGCGCTTCCGCGAGGACGTCGTCGAGGACTTCGTCTCGGAGTACGAGGCCGGCCGCACCCCGAACCCGTGCCTGCGCTGCAACGAGAAGATCAAGTTCGCGGCGCTGCTCGACAAGGCCCTGGCCCTCGGCTTCGACGCCGTCTGCACCGGCCACTACGCCACCGTCGTCCTGAACGAGGACGGCACCCGCGAGCTGCACCGCGCCTCCGACATGGCCAAGGACCAGTCCTACGTCCTCGGCGTCCTCGACGAGAAGCAGCTCGCGCACGCCCTCTTCCCCCTCGGCGACACCCTCACCACCAAGGACGAGATCCGCACCGAGGCCGAGGAGCGCGGTCTGGCCGTCGCGAAGAAGCCCGACAGCCACGACATCTGCTTCATCGCCGACGGCGACACCCAGGGCTTCCTCGCGAACCGCCTGGGCCGGGCCGAGGGCGACATCGTCGACGAGAGCGGCGAGAAGCTCGGGACCCACGACGGCGCCTTCGGCTTCACCATCGGCCAGCGCAAGGGCCTGCGGATCGGCCACCCCGCCCCCGACGGCAAGCCCCGCTACGTCCTCGACATCTCCCCGGTGAACAACACGGTCACCGTCGGCCCCGTCGAGGCCCTCGACGTCAGCGCCCTGACCGCGATCCGCCCCCGCTGGTGCGGAGCCGTGGCCGCCGCCCCGGGCACCTACACCGCCCAGCTGCGCGCCCACGGCGGCGAGACCGAGGTCTTCGCCGAGGTCGTGGACGGCGAGCTGCGCGTCACGTTCACCGAGCCGGTCCGCGGCGTGGCCCCCGGCCAGGCGATCGTCCTCTACGACGGCACCCGCGTGGTCGGCTCCGCCACCATCGCCACCACCACCAAGGCCGCGGCCGCCGCGGTCTGACCCCGGCGTCCCGTCCCGCCCCGCCCCGCCCGTCCGGGGCGCCGGCGGGGCGGCCCCTCTCCCGACCGCCGCCGGGCCGGGCCGGCCGCCCTCAGGCGACGGTCAGGACGATCTTGCCGGTGGTGCGGCCCCGCTCGCCGATCTCGTGGGCCTTCGCGGCCTCCTCCAGCGGCAGCACCGTGTCGATCAGCGGCTTGAGCAGACCCCGCTCGACCAGGGCCGCGATCTCCTCCAGCCCCTTCAGGTCCGGCTCCACCAGGACCCAGGAGGCGTGCACGCCCCGCGGGTCGGCCGGGAGCCCGTCCGGTCCGGGCAGGGTCACCAGGTGCCCGCCGGGCTTGAGCACCTTCAAAGAGCGCTCCCCGTGGTTCCCGCCGATGGCGTCGATGACGACGTCCACGTCCGCGACCGCGTCCTCGAAGTCGGTGGTGCGGTAGTCGATCACCTCGTCGGCGCCGAGTCCGCGCAGCAGCCCGTGCTTGCCGGCGCTCGCCGTGCCGATCACGTACGCGCCCCGGGCCTTCGCGATCTGCACCGCGAGGTGGCCGACCCCACCGGCCGCGGCGTGCACCAGGACGCGCTGCCCGGCCGAAACCCGGGCGGTGTCCACCAGCGCCTGCCAGGCGGTCAGCGCGGCCAGCGGCAGGGCCGCCGCCTCCACGTGGCTCAGCGAGGCCGGCTTGCGGGCGAGGTGCCGTGCGGGGGCGGTCACGTACTCGGCGTACGCGCCGGCCTGCTGCGGGAAGCGGGGCATCCCGTACACCTCGTCGCCCGCCCGGTACAGGGTGACGCCCGGTCCGACGGCCTCCACGGTGCCCGACACGTCCCAGCCGACCGCCGGAACCGGACCCCAGGGGATCAGGCCGCCGCTCTCGCGGGTCTTCCAGTCCACCGGGTTCACCCCGGCCGCGTGGACCCGGACGAGCACCTCGCCCATGCCGGGCTCGGGACGCTCCAGCTCCCGCTCGACCAGGTTCTCCGGTCCGCCCCAGCCCTTCACGATCATCGCGCGCATGTCCGTCCGCCTCTTTCCGTCCGTCGGTGTCGGTCCGTCGCGTACCGGGGCTTCCCCGGCCGCACACCCCACGTTCGGGCAGTCCCGCGGTCCGTGGTGTTGGCCCGATGGCCACCCTGTGACAGGATCTGGCCATGAGCAGGGAGTGCGGGACGACAGCGGACACCGATGGACGGGAACTCCACCGGATCGCGGTGCTCGCCCTCCCCGGCGTGCCGCCCTTCGAGCTGGGCATCCCGTCCCGGGTCTTCGGCAGCGCGACGGACGAGGCCGGAGCGGCCCTCTACGAGGTCACCGTCTGCACCGCCGACGGCGCCCCGGTGCTCAGCGACGCCGGGTTCACCGTCCAGCCCGCCGCCGGGCCCGAGGCCCTCGCCGCCGCCGACACGGTGATCGTCCCGCCCACCCACGCCATGCCCGAACTGGCCCGCGGCGGCCCCCTGCCCCCCGCGGTCACCGCCGCCGTGGCGGGCATCCGCCCCGGCACCCGCCTGGTCTCCATCTGCACCGGTTCCTACGTACTGGCCGCCGCGGGCCTCCTCGACGGCCGACCCGCCACCACCCACTGGAACCTCGCCCCCGAGTTCCGCCGCGCCTACCCCCGGGTCACCGTCGACGAGGACGTCCTCTTCGTCGACGACGGCGACGTACTCACCTCCGCCGGCGTCGCCGCCGGGGTCGACCTGTGCCTGCACATGGTCCGGCGCGACCACGGCAGCTCCGTCGCCAACCGCGCCGCCCGGATGTGCGTCGTACCGCCCTGGCGCGACGGCGGCCAGGCCCAGTACATCGACCGGCCCGTCCCCGCGCCCACCGTCGCCACCACCACCGCCACCCGCGCCTGGGCCCTGGAACGCCTCGCCGAGCCCCTCACCCTCGCCGAACTGGCCGCCCACGCCCGGATGAGCCTGCGCACCTTCACCCGGCGCTTCCGCGACGAGGTCGGCATGACTCCCGTCCAGTGGCTCACCGGCCAGCGCCTGGAGATCGCCCGCCAGCTCCTGGAGTCCAGCGACCTCCCCGTCGACCTGGTCGCGCACCGCGCGGGCTTCGGCTCCGCCAACTCGCTGCGCCAGCACATGCGCACGGCCCTCGGGGTGTCCCCGATCGCCTACCGCCGCACCTTCCACGGCCCCGCCGCCGACCCGGCCGCGCATCCCGCCCCGGCATGACCCCGGAGGTAATCGACCGGGCCCCCGCCCGCTGACAGCATCGGACCGACAGACCGACCGACCGCTCAGCAGGGGAGAAGACCGTGACCGCGTACGCCATCGCCCACCTCCGTCCCGAGACCGTGAACGGGGCGATCCTCGAATACATCGAGCGGATCCAGTCGACCATGGACCCCTACGAGGGCCGCTTCCTCGTGCACGGCAAGGAGGTCGAGGTCCTGGAGGGCCCCTTCCCCGGCACCGTCGTCGTGATCGGCTTCCCGGACATGGAGCGGGCCCGGGCCTGGTACGCCTCCGACGCCTACCGGGCCATCCTCCCGCTGCGCACCGACCACATACCGGGCGAGGCCGTCCTCGTCGAGGGCGTCCCCGCCGGCTACGACGCCTCCAGGACGGCCGCGTCCCTGCGCGCGGCCGCCGGACTCTGACCGCTCCCGGGACGGCGGCGGCGACCGGGGCGGCGCACCGGGCGGACCCCGGGCCCCGAAGGGGTGCGAGCATGGTCCGTATGGCTACTCACCTGATCACCGGTGCCGGATCCGGCATCGGCGCCGCCGTCGCCGCCCGCCTGCACGCCCGCGGCGACGACGTCGTCCTGCTCGCCCGCGACGCCGCCCGCGCCCGGCAGCTCGTCGAGCGCTACCCCGGCGCGCGGACCCTGGTGGGCGACCTCGCCGATCCCGACCGGCTGTCCTGGGCCTTCTCCAAGCAGCCCGTCCCCGAGCGGATCGACTCCCTCCTGCACATCGCCGGGATCGTCGACCTCGGACCCGTCGCGGAGCTGCGCCCCAAGACCTGGCACCAGCAGCTCAACGTCAACCTGATCGCCCCCGCCGAGGTGACCCGGCTGCTGCTGCCCACCCTGCGGGCCTCCAAGGCCACCGTCGTCTTCGTGAACTCCGGCGCAGGCCTCACCGCCCACGCGGACTGGAGCGCCTACGCCGCCTCCAAGCACGGCCTCAAGGCCCTCGCCGACTCCCTGCGCGCCGAGGAGAAGCCGAACGGCATCCGCGTCACCTCCGTCTACCCGGGCCGCACGGCCAGCCCGATGCAGGCCAAGGTGCACTCCCAGGAGGGCAAGGAGTACGACCCCGCCCACTGGATCGACCCCGAGTCGGTGGCGACCACCATCGTCATGGCCGTGGACCTCCCGCGCGACGCCGAGGTCAACGACCTGAGCGTCAGGCCCGGCCGATGACCGCGAGCGCCACCGGCGTCGGCTCGCTGCCCGGCGGCGACGCCCGCGAGGCCGCCAAGACCGTCACCGGCTCCTTCGAGGAGTTCCCCTACCTCGCCGAACTGCCCGCACGCGGACCCGGCGCGGACATGATCGGCCGCTCCCTCGGCCTCCTCGTCGACCTGTACGCCCACGTCGAGCCGAGCGGCTGGCGGATCAGCGACCGACCGGGCCGCGACACCCGCCGCTCCCGCTCGTGGCTCGGCGAGGACCTCGACGCCCTGGAGGAGTTCACCCAGGGGTACACCGGCAGGCTCAAGGTCCAGGCCGTCGGGCCGTGGACCCTGGCCGCCGCGCTGGAGCTGCACGGCGGCGAGGCGCTGCTCCAGGACCCGGGCGCCTGCCGGGACCTCGCCGGATCCCTCGCCGAGGGCCTGCGCGGCCACCTGGCCGACGTGCGCAAGCGGATCCCGGGCGCCGAGATCGTCCTCCAGTACGACGAGCCCTCGCTCACCGCCGTCCTGCTCGGCCGGGTCCGCTCCGCCAGCGGCTACCGCACCTACCGGGCCGTCGACCGGCAGGTCGTCGAATCCGCCCTGCGGGACCTGTTCGCCGTCCACGACGGGGAGGTGATCGTGCACTCCTGCGCCCCCGAGGTCCCCTTCGGCCTGCTGCGCCGGGCGGGCGCCACGGGCGTGTCGTTCGATTTCTCCTTGCTCACCGAGCGCGAGGACGACGCCATCGGCGAAGCCGTCGAAGGCGGTGTGAAACTCTTCGCCGGAGTGGTGCCGGGCACCGACGGCCCGTTGTCGGACCCGGGCGGTAGCGTCATGGGTGTCAGGAAGCTCTGGCGCAGGCTGGGGCTGGCTCCGGGGACTCTCGCCGAGTCCGTCGTGGTCACCCCCTCGTGCGGTCTGGCGGGCGCATCGCCCGCGTACGCCCGTGCGGTGCAGGCCCATTGCGTCAGGGCGGCGAGGTCGCTCGCCGACAACCCTGAGTGACGGTCGAGACGGGCCACGGGAGGACACGGCATGGCAGCCGAACAGCAGGACACGGCGGTACCGACGGCGGTGCGTGAACAGCACGCGCTGCTCGCCGAGCAGGTCGAGGAGCACCGCTTCCGGTACTACGTCAGCGACCAGCCGGTCGTCAGCGACGCCGAGTTCGACCGGCTGCTGCGCTCGCTGGAGGCCCTGGAGGAGCAGTACCCCGAGCTGCGCACGCCCGACTCGCCCACCCAGAAGGTGGCCGGGGCGTACGAGACGGACTTCGCCTCCGTCGAGCACCGCGAGCGGATGCTCTCCCTCGACAACGCCTTCGACGACGAGGAACTGGCCGCCTGGGCCGAGCGCGTGGCCCGCGACGTGAACACCCCGGACTTCCACTACCTGTGCGAGCTCAAGGTGGACGGCCTCGCCGTCAACCTCACCTACGAGAACGGCCGCCTCACCCGGGCCGCCACCCGCGGCGACGGCCGCACCGGTGAGGACATCACGCCCAACGTCCGCACCATCGCCGAGATCCCGGACCGGCTGAAGGGCGAGCGGATCCCGGCCCTCGTCGAGATCCGCGGCGAGGTCTTCTTCCCGATGGAGAAGTTCGAGGAGCTCAACGCCCGGCTCGTGGAGGCCGAGGGCAAGCCCTTCGCCAACCCGCGCAACGCTGCGGCCGGTTCGCTGCGCCAGAAGGACCCGAAGGTCACCGCGAGCCGCCCGCTGCACATGGTGGTGCACGGCATCGGCGCCCGCGAGGGCTTCGAGATCGAGCGCCAGTCCCAGGCGTACGAGCTGCTCCACGAGTGGGGCCTGCCCACCGCCCGGCACAACAAGGTCGTCTCCTCGCTCGCCGAAGTCCGCGATTTCATCGCGTACTTCGGCGAGAACCGGCACTCGGTGGAACACGAGATCGACGGAGTGGTCGTCAAGCTCGACGAGATCGCCCTCCAGGGCCGGCTCGGCTCCACCGCCCGCGCCCCGCGCTGGGCGATCGCCTGGAAGTACGCCCCCGAAGAGGTCAACACCAAGCTGATCGACATCAAGGTCGGGGTCGGCCGCACCGGGCGCGTGACCCCGTACGCACAGGTGGAGCCGGTCACGGTGGCGGGCTCCGAGGTGGAGTTCGCGACCCTGCACAACCAGGAGGTCGTCAAGGCCAAGGGCGTGCTCATCGGGGACACCGTCGTGCTCCGCAAGGCGGGCGACGTCATTCCCGAGATCCTCGGCCCGGTGGTGGACCTGCGCGACGGCGGCGAGCGGGAGTTCGTGATGCCCGCGCAGTGCCCCGAGTGCGGGACGGCGCTGCGGCCGATGAAGGAGGGGGACATCGACGTCCGCTGCCCCAACGGGCAGTCCTGCCCGGCGCAGTTGCGCCAGCGGCTCTACTATCTCGCCGGCAGACAGAGCCTGGACATCGAGAACTTCGGCATCGTCGCGGCGGCCGCCCTCACCGGCCCGCTGGAGCCCGCCGAGCCGCCGCTCCTCGACGAGGGCGACCTCTTCGGCCTCACCATCGAGCAGCTGCTGCCCATCAAGGCGTACGTCCTGGACCAGGACAGCGGGCTGCCCAAGCGGGATCCGAAGACGGGCGAGGAGAAGATCGTCACGGTCTTCGCCAACCAGAAGGGCGAGCCGAAGAAGAACGCCCTGGCCATGCTGGAGAACATCGCGGCGGCCAAGGAGCGCCCGCTCGCCCGGTTCATCAACGGCCTGTCGATCCGGCACGTCGGCCCGGTCGCGGCGGAGGCCCTGGCCCGGGAGTTCCGCTCGATCGAGCGCATCGAGCAGGCCACCGAGGAGGAGCTGACCGCCACCGAGGGCGTCGGGGCGATCATCGCCGCCTCCCTCAAGGAGTGGTTCGCCGTCGAGTGGCACCAGGAGATCCTGCGCAAGTGGCGGGAGGCCGGTGTCCGCATGGAAGAGGAAGGTTCCGCAGAGGAGGAGGGGCCGCGTCCGCTGGAGGGGCTGACCGTGGTCGTCACCGGCACTTTGCAGAGCCACACCCGGGACGGCGCCAAGGAGGCCCTGCAGAGCCGGGGCGCCAAGGTGACCGGATCGGTGTCGAAGAAGACCTCCTTCGTGGTGGTCGGGGACAACCCCGGCTCCAAGTACGACAAGGCGGTGCAGCTCAAGCTGGCCGTCCTCGACGACGCGGGCTTCGCCGTCCTGCTGGAGCAGGGCCCGGACGCGGCCCGCGAGGCGGCGCTGCCGATCGAGGGCGGGGGCGCGGCGGGGGAGTAGCCCGAACGGGAATCGCCCGCGAGGAGTGGCGAAGGCGAACGGATGCGTGGCGTGCGGCCGTACGGGCGGGCGCACGCCCGGCGCGGAGTCCGGTGGTAAACGGCCGGTACAGGGCTGTTCCTGGGGTGGTGAGCTGTCGGATCATCGGATGGGTGAGCCGGGGGTCCTGGTCCAAACTCACCCGTTCGGCGGATACCGTACTGATGAGGATGGCTGGGTCGCATTCGGGCAACCACCGCCGACAGCTGCCCCTGGGAGCCTCTCGCGTCCTACTGTTGTGGGGTGCGCCTGTCGTGCACGGCTGCCTGATGCGCTTTCGGCCGTGATGGCATGACATCGGGGCCATCGCGTGACATCGGCATCGCCGACTGTGAGAGGGACGGGCATGAAACCCACCGAAAGCGCCGACCCGTCACCTGAATTCGGCGGGGACATCCCGCCCATGCGGGCGGGCCGGCTCGGTGTCCTGGGGGCCAGGACACCCCAGACCCGTGCCCTCGACACCGGATCGGGCGGCGGGACGGGGCAGGGGCTGCGGCGCACCGTGCTGCCGCTCGTCGTCGTGGGCCTGTCCGCCGTCGTGCTCCTCGGCGGCATCGCCCTGGCACTGACCGACCGTCAGGCACTTTTCCCCGGAGGCACCGTCGGCTGGGCGCTGGCCCTGCTCACGGGCATCATCGTCGGCCATCTCGTGGCACTGGGCCGGGACCGCTGGTGGGGCGGCACCGGGTCGGGCGCGGCCCTCACCCTCGGCGTGCTCATCCTCTACGGGTGGATCCCGGCCGGACTCGTCTCGCTCGCGGTGGTCTCCCTGGTCGGCGCCGCCCGCCGGCACCGCTGGCGCCAGGGCCTGCTGCACGGCTCCGTCGACATCCTCGGCATCGGCGCGGGGGCCCTCGTCCTGGCCGCCTTCGGCGACGCCCCGACCGTCGGGGAGCCCTGGTCGCCCACCACCTGGGACCTCGCGGCCGTCCCCGAGGTGGTCCTGGTCGCCGTCTCCTACCTGCTCGTCACCCGGGTCCTGCTGTGGTTCGCGCTGACCCCGCGCGGCGGCGGGCTGCCCACCGTGGCCCGTACCGCCCTGATCCGGCAGGCGCTCGTCGCCGCGGCCCTGCTCGGCATCGCCCCGCTGATCTGCGTGGTCGCCAGTACCCAGCCGGTGCTGCTGCCGCTGTTCGCGGTACCGCTCATCGCCCTCGACTCCACCCTGTGGATCGCCCGGGCCCGCGCCGAGGAACAGCTGCGCGATCCGCTGACCGGGCTGCCGAACCGGCAGTGGCTGCTGGAGCGGGCCTGGTCCGCGCTGGACGAGGCCGAACGGCTGGGCACCCGGTCGGCCCTGGTGCTGATCGACCTGGACCGCTTCCGCGCCGTCAACGACACCCTCGGCCACCTGGCGGGGGACCGGCTGCTGCTCCAGATCGCCGACCGGCTGCGCCAGGCCCTCCCGCCCGACGCGGAGGCGGCCCGGCTCGGCGGCGACGAGTTCGCGGTCCTGCTGCCCTTCGCGGACTCCACCACCAGCGCCCAGCGGGTCGCCCGCCACCTGGTCGCCGAGCTCAGCTCCCCCCTCGACCTGGACGGCCTCACCCTCGTCCTGGAGGCCAGCGCCGGCCTCGCCGTCTTCCCCGACCACGCGCTGGACGCGGAGGGGCTGCTGCGGCGGGCCGACGTGGCCATGTACCAGGCCAAGCGCGACCGCACCGGCGTGGAGGTCTACGAGTCCAAGCGCGACAGCAACACCCCCGACCGGCTCGGCCTCCTCGGCGACCTGCGGCGGGCCCTGGACGCCGGCGAGGTGGAACTCCACTACCAGCCCAAGGTCCGCTTCGACGGGCAGGTGGCGGGGCTGGAGGCACTCGTCCGCTGGGTGCACCCGGAGCGGGGCAGGGTCCCGCCCGACGAGTTCATCGCGATCGCCGAGACCTCCGGACTGATGCCGCACCTGACGGAGTACGTCCTGGAGACCGCCCTCGCGCAGGTCGCGCGCTGGCGGGCGCAGGGCCTGAAGGTCCCGGTCGCCGTCAACGTCTCCCCGCGCGACGTCCACACCCCGGGCTTCGCCGGAGCGGTGGCCGCGCGCCTGGCCCGGCACGGAGTCCCGGCGAGCGGCCTCCAGCTGGAGATAACGGAGCACGTGCTGCTGGAGGACCCCCAGCGGGCGGCCGACACCATGGCCGGGCTGACCGGCCACGGGGTGAAGATGTCCCTGGACGACTTCGGCACCGGCTACTCCTCGCTCGTGCACCTGCGCCGGCTCCCGGTGAGCGAGCTGAAGATCGACCGGTCCTTCGTCGCCCGGCTGGCGGTGGACGCGCAGGACGCGGAGATCGTGCGGTGCACGGTGGACCTGGCGCACTCCCTGGGGCTGCTGGTCGTCGCCGAGGGAGTGGAGGACGACGAGACCTGGGAACGCCTGCGGGACCTGGGCTGCGACGCCGTCCAGGGCTGGCTGGTCGCCGCCGCCATGCCTCCCCAGGAGGCGACGGCCTGGCTGCTGGCGCGCGGCGAACGCGGCTGGCGCCGCCCGGCCGACATCACGGCGGAACTCGCCGCCGCGGCCGCCGCCGAAACCCCGACCGGCGCCCCCTGACCGAGTCCGCCCAGGCCCCCGGACCGTCGCCCGGCGTCCCCGCCGACCCGGGGGCGGGGAATGTGATGCGATTCCGGGCGGTGGTGCCCTCTAGGATTGGGCGTACGCCCAGAACTCCAACCCCAGAGGATCGCTGCATGCCTGGCATCACGCGCGAGGAGGTCGTCCACCTCGCTCGGCTGGCACGTCTGGAGCTGTCCGGCGAAGAGCTCGACCACTTCGCAGGACAGCTCGACGACATCATCGGCGCGGTCGCCCGCGTTTCCGAGGTCGCCGACCAAGACGTCCCGCCGACCTCCCACCCGCTGCCGCTGACGAACGTCATGCGCGCGGACGAGGTCCGTCCGTCGCTCACCCCCGAGCAGGCGCTTTCCGGCGCTCCCGCCCAGGAGCAGCAGCGTTTCAAGGTGCCGCAGATCCTGGGGGAGGACTAACAGTCATGATCGACATCATCAAGCTCACGGCCGCGCAGACCGCCGAGAAGATCGCCTCCGGCGAGCTCACGGCCGTCGAGGTCACCGAGGCCCACCTGGCCCGGATCGAGGCGACGGACGAGAAGGTCCACGCCTTCCTGCACGTCGACCGCGAGGGCGCCCTCGCGCAGGCCCGCGCCGTCGACGCCAAGAAGGCCGCCGGCGAGGAGCTCGGCCCGCTGGCCGGCGTCCCGCTCGCGCTCAAGGACATCTTCACCACCGTCGGGGTCCCGACCACCGTCGGTTCGAAGATCCTCGAAGGCTGGATCCCGCCCTACGACGCCACCCTGACGCGCAAGCTGAAGGAGGCCGACGTCGTCATCCTCGGCAAGACCAACATGGACGAGTTCGCCATGGGGTCCTCCACCGAGAACAGCGCCTACGGCCCCACCGGCAACCCCTGGGACCTCACCCGGATCCCCGGCGGCTCCGGCGGCGGCAGCGCCGCGGCCCTCGCCGCGTTCCAGGCCCCGCTCGCCATCGGCACGGACACCGGCGGTTCCATCCGCCAGCCCGCCGCCGTCACCGGCACCGTCGGCGTCAAGCCCACCTACGGCGGCGTCTCCCGCTACGGCATGGTGGCCTTCTCCTCCTCCCTCGACCAGGGCGGACCCTGCGCCCGTACGGTCCTGGACGCGGCGCTGCTCCACGAAGTCATCGCCGGCCACGACCCGCTCGACTCCACCTCCATCGACGCCCCGGTCCCGCCGGTCGTCGAGGCGGCCCGCAACGGCTCCGTCGCTGGCATGCGCGTCGGTGTGGTCAAGCAGTTCGCCGGCGAGGGCTACCAGGCCGGCGTGGTCCAGCGCTTCAACGAGTCGGTGGAGCTCCTCAAGGAGCTCGGCGCCGAGATCGTCGAGCTGGACTGCCCGTCGTTCGACCTCGCGATGGCCGCGTACTACCTGATCGCGCCGTCCGAGTGCTCCTCGAACCTCGCCCGCTTCGACGCCATGCGCTACGGCCTGCGCGTCGGCGACGACGGCACCAAGTCCGCCGAGGACGTCACCGCCCTGACCCGCGAGGCCGGCTTCGGCGACGAGGTCAAGCGCCGCATCATCCTCGGCACGTACGCGCTGAGCTCCGGCTACTACGACGCGTACTACGGCTCCGCCCAGAAGGTCCGCACGCTCATCACGAAGGACTTCGAGAAGTCCTTCGAGCAGGTCGACGTGATCGTCTCCCCGACGACCCCGACCACCGCCTTCGCCATCGGTGAGCGCACCGACGACCCGCTGGCGATGTACCTCGCGGACCTGTGCACCATCCCGACCAACCTGGCCGGCAACTCCGCCATGTCGCTCCCCTGCGGCCTGGCACCGGAGGACGGTCTCCCGGTCGGACTGCAGATCATCGCCCCCGCGATGAAGGACGACCGGCTGTACAAGGTCGGTGCCGCCGTCGAGGCCGCCTTCGTCGAGCGCTGGGGGCACCCGCTGCTTGAGGAGGCACCGTCGCTGTGAGTTCGAGTGCGCTGTCCAAGGCCAAGGGCTTCAAGAAGTCCAAGTCCGGTACGTACCTGTCGATCGGCACCACCGCTTTCGGTGCCATCAGTGTGCTCAAGCAGGCCCGCAAGGCCCGCACCGAGCACGACACGCTGAAGCTGGTCGACGCCGTCGTGTCCGCCGCCGCCATCGTCACCGGTCTCGCGATCCTGTACCGCGAGCTGAAGCGCCTGGGCGACGACGACGTCCTGCTGGGCTGAGAGGGAAAGTTTCACCGTGACCACCTTCACCGAACTGCTGTCGTACGAAGACGCCCTCGCGTCGTACGACCCCGTCATGGGCCTTGAGGTCCATGTCGAGCTCGGCACCAAGACCAAGATGTTCTGCGGCTGTTCCACCGAGCTGGGCGCCGAGCCCAACTCGCAGACCTGCCCGACCTGCCTCGGTCTGCCCGGCTCGCTCCCGGTCGTCAACGCGATCGGCATCGAGTCGGCCATCAAGATCGGTCTCGCGCTGAACTGCGAGATCGCCGAGTGGTGCCGCTTCGCCCGGAAGAACTACTTCTACCCGGACATGCCGAAGAACTTCCAGACCTCCCAGTACGACGAGCCGATCGCCTTCAACGGCTTCCTCGACGTACAGCTGGAGGACGGCGAGATCTTCCGCGTGGAGATCGAGCGCGCCCACATGGAGGAGGACACCGGCAAGTCGCTGCACGTCGGCGGTGCCACCGGCCGCATCCACGGCGCGTCGCACTCCCTGCTGGACTACAACCGCGCCGGCATCCCGCTCATCGAGATCGTCACCAAGCCGATCGAGGGCGCGGGCGAGCGCGCCCCCGAGGTCGCCAAGGCGTACGTGGCCGAGCTGCGCGAGGTCATCAAGGCGCTCGGCGTCTCCGAGGCCCGCATGGACAAGGGCCAGATGCGCTGCGACGTGAACCTGTCGCTGCGCCCGACCCCCGAGTCCGAGTTCGGCACCCGCAGCGAGACGAAGAACGTCAACTCGCTGCGCTCCGTCGAGCGCGCGGCGCGCTTCGAGATCCAGCGCCACGCGGCCGTGCTGTCGTCCGGCGGCACGATCGTGCAGGAGACCCGGCACTTCCACGAGGAGGACGGCTCCACCACGGCCGGCCGCATCAAGGACAACGCCGAGGACTACCGGTACTTCCCGGAGCCCGACCTGGTCCCCGTCGCCCCGGCCCGCGACTGGGTCGAGGAGCTGCGCGGCGGCCTGCCCGAGATGCCGCGTGTGCGCCGCAACCGGCTCCGCGAGGAGTGGGGCGTCAGCGAGCACGACATGCAGTCCATCCTCAACGCGGGCGCGGTCGACTCCATCGTCGCCACCATCGAGGCGGGCGCCGACTCGGCCGCCGCGCGCAAGTGGTGGATGGGCGAGCTGGCGCGCAATGCCAACGAGCAGGGCGTCGTCGTCGACGAGCTGCCGATCACCCCGGCCCAGGTGGCCCGGGTCGCGGCCCTGGTCGCGGCCGGCGACCTGAACGACAAGCTGGCCCGTCAGGTCATCGAGGGCGTTCTCGCCGGCGAGGGCACCCCGGACGAGGTCGTCGAGAAGCGCGGCCTGAAGGTCGTCTCGGACGAGGGCGCGCTCGGCGCGGCCGTGGACGAGGCCATCGCGGGCAACGCGGCCATCGCCGACAAGATCCGCGGCGGCAAGACCGCCGCGGTCGGCGCCCTGGTCGGCGCGGTCATGAAGACCACGCGCGGCCAGGCCGACGCGGCCCGCGTCAAGGAGCTCATCCTGGAGCGCCTGGGCGTCTCCGAGGGCTGAGCCACCGGATCGCTTCACAGCGCAGTGGGGGGGGCCGCGGGGGGGGGGGGGGGGGGGGGGGGGGGGGGGGGGTGCCGGGGGGGGGGGGGGCGACCCGGGGGCGGCCCCCCCCCCACCAAACACCGCCCGGCCCCCCCCCGCCCGGCGGGCGCGCGCCCCCCACGCCGCTTTCGGGGTCCCTTCCGCGGGCCCGGGAGCCGCTGTGGCTGGACGAGCCGGCCGATCGGCTGGTGGCCGCCGCCGACGCCGAGGGGCTGGAGGGGTTAGGCCGTGCCCGGGTACTCCGTCGGGGGGAACGTCGTGCTGAGGGTCGCCGCCCGATACCCCGAGCGGGTGACCGCGCTCGTGCTCACCGCCACCTTCGTCCACGCCGGCAACCGGCTGGAGCCGGTCGCCGACCTGTGGCCGGGGCCGGCGGCGCGCGGCGAGAACGACCTGCCGGCCCGGCTGCTGGTGCCGCTCGCCCTCCGACGCGAGCCGGCCGAGGCCGTGCCGGGTGCCCGGCACGCGGAACCGCCCGCCGGGCACCTCCCCTTCGCCGAGCGCCCGGCCGAACGGGCCGCGGTGGTAACGGAGTTCCTCAGTGAGCGGCGGGCCGGCTGAGGAAGGCCAGGCGGGCGGGCTTGGCCGGGAGGTAGACCTCGGGGAGGTCGATCTCCGGGAGTTCCACCTCCGGACCGAGCGCGAAGCCGGAGCGCTCCAGCAGGGCGATGGCCTTGGCGTTGCGGGCGTCCGGCTCGGCGACCACCCGGCGGGCGCCCGCGTCGGAGAACAGGTAGGCGATGAAGGTCGTGATCAGCGTTCCCGTGAAGCCGTGCCGGGCCGCGCCGCCGCTCGGGCCGATCAGCAGGTGCACGCCGACGTCCCCGGGCTGGACCTCGTAGCACTCGCTGACCCGGTCTTCGGCGCAGTCGTACGTCTGGAACAGCGCCACCGGTTCCCCGTCGAGGCCGACCATGAACGCGTGGTGGGTGGTGCGGCGGTCCACGTCCTCGTAGATCTCCTGCACCAGCTCGCGGCCGGCCTCGCCCATGCCCCAGAAGCGGGCGCGTTCCTCGGTGACCCAGCTGTGGATCAGCGCGGAATCGGCGGCGGGGTCGACGGGGGTGATGGTGACCGTCCCGAAGCCCTCGACGAGCTGGGTGTGGACGGGGGTGCGGGTGGAGGCGGTGGTCATGCGGACTCTTCCTTGGTGAGCAGGGCCCAGTCGGTGACGACGGGGACGAGGACGCAGTCGGCCCAGAGTGGGAGCTGGTCGCGGTGGTGGGGGGAGCCGGTGACGCCGTCCGCGCCCAGCGGGACCGCCCAGAGGCTGTTGTCCCGGTCGGCCAGGTCCCAGACGTAGCGGGCGGCCGAGGCGCGGGCGGTGCGGTCGGTGAACCCGGGGACGGAGGAGGTGGCGTTGACGCAGTCGTGGTCGCCGCCGAGGCCGGGCCACTGCGCCTGCGGGTCGGGGACCGCCTGC
The DNA here is from genome assembly GCF_041862025.1 of Streptomyces sp. AB3(2024). Lineage (NCBI taxonomy): Bacteria > Bacillati > Actinomycetota > Actinomycetes > Kitasatosporales > Streptomycetaceae > Streptomyces > Streptomyces sp. AB3(2024). The sequence continues at coordinate 53,207 of NZ_JBGWAB010000002.1, read as the reverse complement.
CACGGGGCGAGGACGTGCACCCGGGACCAGGGCGTGTCGGGCAGGTCCGCGGCGGCCGTCTCCTCCAGGGCGGCCCGGACGTGTGCCGCCCGGTCCAGGGCGGGCAGGAGGGAGGTGGTGAGCAGGCCCTCCAGGGCGTAGCCGACGCGCGGGACCAGGTACAGCCACGGGTGGAACACGTCCGGGCCGGCCGGGGCCCCGGCCAGGCCCGCCAAGACCGGGTCCGCCGCGAGACGGCGTACGGTCGCCGTGCGCAGGGCCGAGAAGACGGTGGCGTCGGTGCTGTCGGCCTCCATGTGCCGGTCCCACGCGAGCAGTCGGGCCCGGAGCCCGTCGGCGGCGGGGGAGAGGCCGTCGAGGGCGGGGAGCAGGTCGAGCAGGGGCGCCGCCGACGCGAGGTGCGTGTCCCGGTGTACGTCGGCCATCGCGCCGGGCGTCCAGTCCGCCGAGCCGCTGAGCAGCGCGCGGATGCGGTTGGCGCGGTGCGGGGGCGCGAACTCCACGCCGAGGGGGGAGGCGATGCCGCGTGCGTTCGCCATGACGGCGAAGCCCTGCACCGGCTCGGCGGGGGTGGGCGTCCAGCCCCGCCAGGCGTGCCGCGGCTCCCAGGCGGGCACCGGGCGGAGCCGGTTGGCGGGGTCGCGCAGCGGGACGGCGCCCGCGACGCGGTGCAGGAGGCCGCCCTCGGTGTCGGCGGCGTGGACGACGTTGACGGGCTCGGCCCAGCCGTCGAGGGCACGGTCGACGTCGGCGACGGTGCGGGCGCGGAGCAGCGCGGGCAGGGCGGCGAAGCCGAGGTCCGCGCGGACGCGGGGCGGGTAGCGGAGGGAGAGGGTCTGGGGGGCGTCGGCGGTTCCTGTGGTGTCGGTGGTGTTCGGGGCGTCCGCGGTGTTCTGGGCGTCCGGTTTGTCCGGGCTATCCGGGGCGTCCGGGGCGTCCGGGGCGTCCGGGCGGATGATCACCGGGCCGCGGCGGGTCTCCAGGACCTCGACCTCCACGTCCGGTCCCCCGGCCACGGCGACGGTCTCCGTGTGCCGGGCCACCGGCTCCCAGGTGCCGTCCGGGCCGAGGGCCTCCACCCCGCCCCCGTCGGCCGCGGTCCTGAGCCGCTCGACGTAGAGGTCCTGGTAGTCGGCCATGGCGTTGGTGATCGCCCAGGCGACGCCGCCCGTGTGCCCGAAGTGGCCGAGCCCGGGGACGCCGGGGACCGCCAGGCCGAGGACGTCGTACTCGGGGCAGGCCAGGCGTATCTGCTGGTAGACACCGGGGTCCTCGATGAACCGGTGCGGGTCGCCGGCGATGATCGCCGCGCCGGTGGCGGTCCGCTCGCCCGGGATCAGCCAGCCGTTGCTGCCCGCGGTGCCCGGTCCGTCCGTCGCGAAGAGGGTGGTGGCCCCGTGGCCCAGGACGCGGGCCACGCGCTCGCGCCAGAGCTTGGTGGCGAAGCCCGCGAAGAGGATGTGGGTGCCGATCCAGATCGAGAGCGGAACCCAGGGCTCCCAGGGGGTGGGGGTGTGGGCGGCGCGCGCGAACCGGTCGTCGCGGGCGGCGCCTTCGGCGAGGCCGGCGTTGACCCCGTCGACGTAGGCGCCGACCCAGGCCGCGGTGTCGGGGTCGAGGGCCTCGTGGCAGCGCCGGGCGGTGTCGTCGAGGCGGGCCTGGCGGGCGAACCGGTCCCAGGTGACGCAGTCGGGCCCTAGGAACGCGGCGCTGGATCCCTGGGCGCGGTGCCGCTCGACCTCCAGCTGCCAGGCCCGGTCCACGGCCGTGACGCGGCCCTGGGCGTAGGAGAGCCGGAGGGGGTCGGACGCGCGGAGGTGGGGGATGCCCCAGCTGTCGCGGTAGACCTCGTAGGCCTCGGTAGTCACACTGCTCACACTCTTCCCCAAGTGTCTTAGGTTAGGCTGCCCTAACTATAAGGGTGCTGGGGGGAGGGGCGGACATGGCGGTCGGCAAGGGCTGGGAGGGCGTGGTCCTCAAGCTCATGAGGGGCAAGGACTTCACGTTCACGGTGACCGGGGCGGAGGAGGTCACCGAGCACGTGCGCCGGGTCCACCTCACCGACGGCGGCCTGCTGGCGGCCGTCGGGGGCTCCGCGCACCCCACGATGTGGGTCCGCGCCTGGTTCGGGGGCGGCGGCAGGCCGCACCAGCGGGCCTACACCCTGGTCGACCCCGATCCGGCCGCGGGGACCTTCGCCTTCGAGTTCGCCCTGCACGACGGTCTCGCCAGCCGGTGGGCGCGCGGGGCCCGGCCCGGTGACACCCTCGAAGCCACCGTCCAGGGCACGGGCTTCGACGCACCGGTCCCCGCTCCGGAGCGGCTGCTCGTGATAGGGGACCCGGCCTCGCTGCCGGCGATCAACTCCCTGCTGGACGCGTACCCGAGGACCCCGGCCACCGTCTGGTTCGAGACGCAGCACCCCTCGGACGCGGAGCTGCCCGTACGGGCCGGCGCGGCCCCGCGCGAGGTCCGGCGGGTGCCGCGCGGCGGCACGGCCCTGGCCGACCGGGTCCGGGCCGAGCTGCCGGAGCTGCTCGGCCCGGACCCGGCCTCGGCGTACGTGTGGCTGGCCTGCGACACCGCCACCACCCGCGCCCTGACGGCGTACCTGCGCAAGGACCTGGCCCTGCCGAAGCAGCGCGTGCACGGACTGGGCTACTGGCGCCCGGCCTGAGCGCCCGCCCCCCCGGGCGCCCGCGCCGCGGGCGTTCACGCCCCGACGGTGCCGTCGATGGCCTCGCGGAGGAAGTCCGCGTGGCCGTTGTGGCGGGCGTACTCGTGGATCATGTGCAGCATCACCAGCCGGAGCGAGGCGTCCGCCTCCCACTTCGGGACGTGCACCGTCACGTCCAGGGACGCCGCGGCGGCCTCGACGGCGCGGGAGTGCTCGACCTCCGCCTCCCACGCGGCGAACGCCTCGGCGCGGGTCGAGCCGGAGGCGTCGTAGGCGGCCTGGAAGTCGCGCTCCTCGGACCACAGGTGCGGGACGACCGCCCCGCCGATCGTGCGGCGGAACCACTGCCGCTCCACCTCCGCCATGTGCCGGACGAGGCCGAGCAGCGAAAGGGTGGACGGTGGGGAGGTCGGGCGGCGCAGCTCCTCGTCGGTGAGGCCCTCGCACTTCCAGGCGAGGGTGGCCCGGTGGAAGTCGAGGTACGCGCGCAGCGTCTCGCGTTCGTTCCCGGTCAGGGGAGGTCCGATGCGTTCCATGCACCCGATCCTGCCCCCTCGGCCCCACCGGGGGAAGGGAATTCCGGCCGAGGGCGCCCGTCGTGGGCCCCGGCCGGGACGGTCCGGGACCTTCGCGACGGTCCCCACCGTCATCCCGTTCCCCCGTCAGCGCCGCAGGATGTACGGGGTCGTGACGCCCAGGACCCCGAAGCCCAGGCGCACCAGGATCGGGCGGCTGTCGTCCGAGGCGTCCACCTGGAGGTACGGGATGCCGCGGGCCGCCGCGACGCGGGCCCGGTGGGCCACCAGCAGGCGGTAGATGCCCCGCCCGCGCCACTGCGGGTCGGTCCCGCCGCCCCACAGGCCGGCGAAGGAGCAGCCGGGCCGCATCTCCATGCGGGCCGCGCTGACCGGAACGTCGCCGGCCATCGCCAGGACCGCCTCGATCGTGTCCGGTTCGTCCCGCAGCAGGCTCAGCATCTGCGCCCGGATCCGCGGCCGCTCCTTGCCGAAGGCCCGCCGGTGGACCTCCATCATCAGGTCCACCCCGGCCTCGTCCGTGACCACCCGGAGGGTGATCCCCTCCGGCGGCTCCACCGACAGTGCGGCGAGCTCATCGGACCGGCCCACCAGCAGGGTCTCCGGCGGCTCCGGTACGAAGCCCGCCGCCCGCAGCCGGTCCCCGAGGTCGGCGGGCCGGTCGTGGGAGTAGAGCTTCCACTCGAACTCCCCGTCGCCCCCGGCGTCCGCGCGCGCCCCGAAGTACGCCACCTGAGCCGCGATCTCCGCGTCCGCCGTGTCCGCGTCGAGGTCCGACCACAGCACGCCGTTCCAGCCGAGCCCCGGCACGGTCTGCCGGACGACCGCCCCCACCCGTTCCACCCGCGCGTTCGCGGCGTCGGGCACGGTGTCGCGCCGCATCTGCGCGTCGTACCGGTCGCGGACCTTCAGCAGTTCGTCGTGATCCATCGTCATCGGGCCAGCTCACCAGGTGTCGGTCCGCTTCCACAACTGCAATAGCCTCGGCCCGTGAACGACGAAACCATGATCTACACGGGCAAGGCCGGGCCGGACGCCGCCACCGACCGGGGCTGGCTCCTCGGCCACTTCAAGGAGCCCGGCGACCCCCGCCACAGCGAGGACGTCGAGATCAAGTGGGGCGTCCACCCCAAGGGCGAGGAACGCTCCCGGTGGGTCACCGGCGAACACCGCACCGCGCTCCAGGTCCTCATCAGCGGCCGGTTCCGGCTGGAGTTCCCCGGCCGGACCGTGGTCCTCGCCGAGCAGGGGGACTACGTGGTGTGGGGGCGCGGGGTCGACCACTCCTGGTACGCCGAGGAGGACGCGGTGGTCCTCACCGTGCGCTGGCCCTCGGTCCCCGGCTACCGCGCCGACCCGCCTTCCGTCCCGCCCGCCCCCTGACGGAGGTCCCCCGTACCCGTGCCGGCCTGTGACGATGCACACGAAATGCGCCAACGATCACCGAACGCTGAGAGCGTGGCGTTTTGAGGTGTAGACCACCCCGCCTTTTCACAAGTTCAGCAGTTCACGAGTTCAAGCGTTCTTTGCGTCGGGCCGCCTCCCGCTGAAGATCCGAACCACCAGGGAGCACGTCCGTTGGCAGCAATCGCACGGTGGTGCATGCGGCACCGACTGGTCACCGTCCTGATCTGGCTGCTCGCCCTCGGCGCCACCGCCGCCGCGGCCGGCGCGGCCGGAACCGCGTTCTCCAACGACTACGAGGTTCCCGGGACGGAATCCGCGAAGGCCAACGCCCTCCTGCGGGAGGGTTTCCACGGCCGGGGCGGTGACACCGACACCATCGTGTGGCGGACCCCGGACCACCAGAGCGCGCGGACCCCGGACGTCGAACGGCGCATGACCCGGGCCCTGGACGCCGTCGCCGCCCTGCCCGGCGTCGGATCGGTCGCCGGACCCTACGGGCCGGGCCCCGCAGGAGCCGCGCAGATCAGCCCCGACGGCCGCACCGCCTACGCCGTCGTCACCTTCGACCGGCCGGCCGACTCCGTACCCCGCTCCCAGGCCAAGGCGGTCGTGGACACGGTCCGCGACCCGGCCACCCGGGCCGACGGACTCCAGGTCGAACTCGGCGGCCGCGCGATAGGGCTGACCGAGGCGCCCGGCGCCCACCTCGCCGAGGTCATCGGCGTCGTCATCGCCGCCGCGGTCCTCTTCCTCGCCTTCGGCTCCCTGGCCGCCAGCCTGCTGCCCATCGCGACCGCCCTGGTGAGCGTCGGCAGCGCCTACTTCGGGATCACCCTCCTCGGTCACGCCATGCCCGTCGCCGACTTCGCGCCGATGCTGGGCACCCTCGTCGGCCTCGGCGTCGGCATCGACTACGCCCTGTTCATCGTCACCCGGCACCGCAAGGGACTGACCCGCGGGCTCACCGTCGCCGAGGCCGCCGAGAACGCCGTCGCCACCACGGGCCGGGCCGTCGTCTTCGCCGGGGCCACCGTCTGCATAGCCCTGCTCGGCATGCTGGTGCTGCGGCTGAACTTCCTCGACGGCGTCGCGCTGGCGGCCTCCCTCACCGTGGTCCTCACGGTGGCGGCCTCCGTCACCCTGCTGCCCGCCCTCCTCTCGTACATAGGCCCCCGGGCCCTCTCGCGCCGCGAACGCCGCAAGCTCGCCGCCGACGGTCCCCGCCCGGAGTCGCCCACCGGATTCGCCGCCCGCTGGTCCGCCTTCGTGGAGCGCCACCCCAAGCCGCTCGGCCTGCTCGCCACGCTGGTCATGCTGGTGCTGGCGCTGCCCACCCTCTCGCTCCACCTCGGCACCTCCGACCAGGGCAACAATCCGGCCGGATCCACCACCCGCAAGGCGTACGACCTGCTGGCCGAGGGGTTCGGGCCCGGTACGAACGGCCCGCTCGCGATCGTCGCCCGCCTCGACGGGGCCGGCGACCACATCGCCGTCGACCGGCTGACCGAGGCCCTGCGCGCCACCGCGAACGTCGCCTCCGCCGGTCCCGCCGTCTTCAACCGCAGCGGCGACACCGCCGTCCTGACGGTCGTACCACGGTCCGCACCGCAGTCCAGGGCCACGAGCGAGCTGGTCGACACCCTGCGCCGGGACGTCATCCCGCGCGCCGGGCAGGGCAGCACCATGGAGGCCCACGTCGGCGGGGTGACGGCCGGCTACGACGACTTCGCCGGGGTGATCGTCGGGAAGCTGCCCCTCTTCGTCGGGGTGGTCGTCACCCTGGGCTGTCTGCTCCTGCTGCTGGCCTTCCGTTCCCTCGGCATCCCGCTCAAGGCGGCCGCCATGAACGTCGCGGCCGTCGCCTCCTCCTTCGGCGTGGTCGTCGTGATCTTCCAATGGGGCTGGGGGAGCGAGCTGCTGGGCCTCGGCAGCGCAGGCCCGATCGAGCCCTTCCTCCCGGTGATCATGGTGTCGGTGCTGTTCGGGCTCTCCATGGACTACCAGGTGTTCCTGGTCAGCCGGATGTACGAGGAATGGCTGGAGACCGGTGACAACCGGCGGGCCGTCCGGGTGGGACTCGCCGAGACCAGCCGGGTGATCAACTCCGCCGCCGTCATCATGATCTCCGTCTTCCTGGCGTTCGTACTCAGCGGCGACCGCCTCATCGCGATGTTCGGCATCGCCCTCGCCGCCGCCGTCGCGCTCGACGCCTTCGTCCTGCGCACCCTGCTCGTCCCCGCCCTCATGCACCTGCTCGGCGGGGCGAACTGGTGGATACCCCGCTGGCTGGACCGCCGGCTGCCCCGCATCAGCATCGAACCCCCGGAGTGCCGCCCCCGTGCGACACTTCCGACGCAGCGGCCGAACGCGGACCACGCGCCCTCGGCCCCCCTTTCCCGCTGACCGGTTACGAGCCGCAAGGAAGCACGCATGTTCGCGATAGACCTCGCCGACGACGCCCAGCTGTTCCCGCTGGAGATCTGGCACGCCGAGGAGTTCCTGGCCCACATCGACCGCGGCCGTGAGTTCATCGGCCGGTACGTCGGCTTCCCCGACCGCGCCACCGACCTCGAATCCGCCCGCCGCCTGCTCGGCTCGAACGCGGAGTCCGCGGCCGCCGACGGACGCCGCCTGTACGGCATCCGCGTGGACGGCACCCTCGTCGGCGGGGTCCTCTTCCCGAGCTTCGACGCCGCCTCCGGCAACTGCGAGGTCGGCTGCTGGATGGAGCCCGCCGGGGCCGGCCGCGGCCTGGTCACCAAGGCCTGCCGGGTCCTGATCGACTGGGCCGTTCGGGAGCGCGGCATGCACCGAGTGGAATGGCACGTCGCCACCGGCAACAAGAAGAGCATCGCGGTCGCCGAACGCCTCGGCATGACCCGCGAGGGCGTCATGCGGCAGAACCACCTGCACCGCGGCGTCCGCCAGGACACCGAGGTCTGGTCGCTCCTGGCCCACGAATGGACCGCCGGCCCCGCCGTCTAGCCGCCGGGGCCGCGGGCGTCCCACCGAGCCCGCGGCCCGCCTGCCGGCCCGTGCCGTGAGCCCTCTCAGGAACCTCTCAGAAACGCCGCCTACGGTGCCCGCCATGGACACCACGAAGAGCCTCGCCCCGACCGTCGCCGAGACGGACGCCGCCGAGGAGCAGGCGGCGCCGGACACCGCGGCCGCCACCACCGCGGCCGACGAGGCCGCCCCCGCCGCCGCGACCACCGCGTCCGCCGCACGGGACGCCGCCGAGGGTGAAACCCCGGGCGGCGCCGAGGCCGCCGGGGACGCGGACGAGGAGTTCGACGAGGACGGGGCGGACCGGGAGGACGGGGAGGACGGGGAGGACTCCGGGCAGGGCTCCGGAGTCGGGGCCGCGGCCTCCGCCATCGTCGCCGCCGGCCTCGGGCTCGTCGCCCTCAGCGGCAGCTGGGTGTCCCGCGTGATCGCCGAACGCCAGACGCTCATCGGCCAGATCGAGTCGGTCAGCGCGACCACCGCCAAGGAGAAGATCGCCGCCCTGTACGGCGACGCCTGGCACATGACCGCCCTCGTCAACGGTGTCCTGTCCACCCTCGCCCTCCTCCTCGCCGCCTTCGTCCTCGCCCGCCCCGCCTTCGGCACCCCCGGCCGGGTGCTGCCGGTGTGGGTCCGCTCCGTCTCCTGGGCCGCCGTCGCCCTCGGCGTCCTCGGCGTCCTGGTCTTCGGCCTCATGTACTTCGACCTCCTCGTGGCCCTCCCGACGGCCGCCCAGTAGGCACCGCCTTACGCCCGCTCCACTCCCACTCAGGCCGGACCTAAGTTCCTTCGGGGATCCTGGGTCCGGTACTAAGGCCCCCGCACCGCAGAGATGCGGCATGAGCCCCATGCGGCGGACCCCTCTGGGAAGCGAATCTTGGATCACACCGAACGAGGTGCCGGAGAAACGCGACAAGGGAGTACGAGATGTTCGAGTACGAGATGGCCACCGCCCGCCGCGCCGACCTCATCCGCGAGGCCGACCGCTTCCGGATGGTCCAGCTGGCCAAGCAGGCCGACCGCGCCTCCCGCGGCCAGGAATCCGAAAGGTCGGCGAGAGGCCACCGCAGCCTCTTCACCCGCGCCGCGTAAACAGCGTCGCGGAACAGGTGAGCTGACGCGTGATGAGGAGCGCAGCGATAAGCAGTGCCGCCGACCCGCACCTCTGTGCGATCCTCGGCGGTGTGGAAACCAGATCCGTCAGCCCGGTGTTCGTCGGCCGAGCCGACGAACTGGCCGCACTCGTAGACGCCCTGACCCGCGCCGCCGAACAGGAGCCGCAGGCCCTGCTCATCGGCGGAGAGGCCGGGGTCGGCAAGACCCGGCTGACCGAGGAGTTCCTCGGAGAGGCCGCCCGCCGCGGCGCCGTGGTGGCGGTCGGAGGCTGTGTGGAGATCGGGGCGGAGGGCCTTCCCTTCGCCCCGTTTTCGACTGCCCTGCGCACCCTGCTCCGCCAACTGCCCGACGAACTTGCCGCCGCGGCCGCCGGCCAGGAGGACGAACTCGCCCGGATCCTCCCCGAACTCGGCGAGACCCCCCGCGGCCCGCACGACGAGGAGAGCACCGCCCGGCTCTTCGAGCTGACGGCCAGGATGCTGGAACGCCTCGCCGCCCACCGCACCGTCGTCCTCGTCCTCGAAGACCTCCACTGGGCCGACACCTCCACCCGGCACCTGCTCGCCTACCTTCTGCGCACCCTCGGCAGCGGACGTCTCGTCCTCGTCGCCACCTACCGGGCCGACGACATCCACCGCCGCCACCCGCTGCGCCCCCTCCTCGCCGAACTCGACCGGCTGCGCACCGTCCAGCGGATCGAACTGCGCCGCTTCAACCGGGCCGAGGTCCGCCGCCAGCTCGCCGGGATCCTCGCCACCCAGCCCGAAGAGAGCTTCGTGGACTCGGTCTTCGACCGCTCCGACGGCAACGCCTTCTTCGTCGAGGAACTCGTCGCCTCCCGTGAGAGCGGCTGCCGCACCGGCCTCACCGAATCCCTGCGCGACCTGCTGCTCGTGCGCGTAGAGGTCCTCCCCGACGCCGCCCAGCGCGTCGTGCGCGTCGTCGCCGAGGGCGGCTCCACCGTCGAGTACGCCCTGCTGCGCGCCGTGGTCCAGCTCGGCGAGGACGAACTGATCGAGGCCCTGCGGGCGGCCGTCGGCGCCAACATCCTCCTCGCCACCTCCGACGGCGACGGCTACCGCTTCCGCCACTCCCTCGTCCGCGAGGCCGTCAGCGACGACCTGCTCCCCGGCGAGCGCGCCCGCGTCAACCGGCGCTACGCCGAGGCCATGGAGGCCGACGAGAGCCTGGTGCGCGCCGAGGAGCGGGTCATCCGGCTGGCGAACTACTGGTACGCGGCGAACAGCCCGGCCAAGGCCCTGCCCGCCGTCCTCGCCGCCTCCGTCACCGCCCGCCGCCGGCACGCCTACTCCGAGCAGCTCAGCCTGCTGGAGCGAGCCATGGAACTGTGGGAGAGCACCCCCGAAGAGGTCCGGGAGGAACTGCGCCCCGCGGACTACACCGACGTGTACCCGCCCTGCGGCTGCGACCCGGAGACCACTCCGCTCCAGCGCCTCGACCTGTTCGCCGAGGCCACCGTCGCCGCCCGGTTCGGCGGCGAACGCGAACGCGCCCTGAAGCTCGTCAAGCTCGCCCTGCGGATCCTCGACGAGGACGGCTCCGACCCGCTGCGGGCCGCCTGGTTCTGGACCGAGCGCTCCCGGCTGGTGGCCAACCTCGCCCGGGGCGACGGCTGGGAGGAGATCGCCAGGGCGCAGGAACTGGTCAAGGGGCTGCCCCCGTCCCAGGTGCACGCCGACGTCCTGGTCCGCGCCGCCGGCTGGGGCATGCTCCACAACCCCGGCCCCGCCAACCTCGCCGCCGCCGAACGCGCCGTCGAGTACGCGCGGATGGTCGGGGCCGAGGAGACCGAGCTCAACGCACGGATCACCCACGGCAGCCTGCTCGCCGACTCCGGTGACCCGGACGCCGGACTCGCCGAGATCCACGAAGTCCTGCTCCGTGCCTCGGAACTCGGATTCACCCTGCTCGCCGGTCGTGCTCACATCAACCTCAGCTCTCAACTCGAAGGACTCGGCCGGTCCCGGGAAGCGGTGGAACTGGCCGAACAAGGAATCCGGCTCGTCGCCAAATCCCGGCTCCTGGACACCGAAGCCTGGCTCCGCGGCAACATGGCGGAGAGCCTGTACAGCCTCGGCCGGTGGGACGAGGCCGCCACGGAGGCCCGCCGCACCCTGCGCGACGGCCAGGGCGCACCCCCGCGCGGCACCGCCGCCGCACACCTGGTCCACCTGGCCCTGGCCCGCGGCGAACTGACCGAGGCCGCCCACCAGCTGGCCGCCGCCCACACCCACTTCGGGACCCACGACGCCCAGCCCCAGCACCGGCTGCCGCTCTACCGGCTGGCGATCGGCATCGCCGAGGGCGAAGGCCGGATCGCAGACGTCCGCGCCGAGACCGCCGAGGCCGTCACCCTCGGGTTCGCGCTCGGCCAGCACCGCTACGCCTGGCCGCTGCTGCTGGCCTCCGCCTCCGCCGAGGCCGACGCCCGCGGCCTGCCCGCCGCCGACGAGGGCCGTGAGGCGGCCCTGACGACCCTCCGCACCGGCGCCAAGGACCTGCCCACGCCGGCACCCGTGTGGACCGCCCACGCGGAGTACCTGCGGGCCGAACTGCTCCGTGCCGAGGACCGCGACACCCTCGCCGACTGGACCGCGGTCGAGGCCGCCGTCCGCCCCCTCCAGCGCCCCTACCTGCTGGCCCGGGCCCGCCACCGCCTCGCCGAGGCGATGCTGGCCCGCGGCACCGACCGGGAGGAGGCCGCCGACCTGCTGCGCGACGCGCACGCCGCCGCCGACCGGCTCGGCGCCCGCCGCCTCCGCGAGGAGCTGGCCCTGCTCGCCCAGCGCGCCCGGCTCCCGCTGACCGCCGACGACACCGGCCCGCACCGGCCCGACCGGGACACCGCCGACCCCCTGGAAGCGCTCGGCCTGACCAGCCGCGAGCGCGACGTCCTGCGCCTGGTCGCCACGGGGAGCACCAACCGGCAGATCGCCGAGGAACTCTTCATCTCCCCGAAGACCGCCAGCGTGCACGTCTCGAACATCCTGGCCAAGCTGGGCGTCGCCGGCCGGGGCGAGGCCGCCGCACTCGCCCACAGGCTGCGCCTGTTCACCCCCGTGGAGCCGGAACCCGCCGCCTCGGCGGGCCGCGGCTAGGGCGCGTCCGCGTCCGCCTCCGGCCCGTCCTCCCGCGGACGTATGAGCACCCGGCCGGAGTCGAGGTCTATCGGGCCCCGTCCCGGATCGCCGTCACCGACGTCGGTCCGGGACAGCTCCAGCCGTTCGCGCTCCTCGTGCACATGCCGAGAACCCGGGTTGAAGAGCTCCTGGATCGCGTTGAACACCGTGCCCACCGTGCCTTTCCGCCCCCCTCCGGGGCCACTCGGGTCACCGCACCGTCAGGGTCAGCATCCTGTCGTCGCCCGCTTCCGGCGACCCGCGCCCGTCCGTCTCGCTCGTGACCAGCAGCAAGCGGTCCCCGCCCAGGGACACCACCGTCCGCAGCCGCCCGTACTTCCCCTGGAGGAAGGCCTCCGGCTCCGCCACGGGCACGGCACCCTTCAAGGGGATCCGCCACAGCCGCTCGCCCTTCAGCCCGGCCATCCACACCGAGCCCTGCGCCCAGGCGATCCCGCTCGGCGACGCCTCGTCCGGCTTCCACACCGCCACCGGATCCCGGAACCCCGCCCGGCCCGCCTTCCCCTCCACCTCCGGCCAGCCGTAGTTGCCGCCCGGCTCGATCAGGTTCAGCTCGTCCCAGGTGTTCTGGCCGAACTCGGCCGCCCAGAGCCGTTTGTCCTTGTCCCAGGCGAGGCCCTGCACATTGCGGTGCCCGTACGAGTACACGACGGAATCGGCCTCCGGATTGCCGTGCACCGGCTGTCCGTCCGGGGTCATCCGCAGGATCTTCCCGCCCAACGACTTCCTGTCCTGTGCCAGAGCCGTGTCCCCGCTCTCGCCGGTGCCCGCGTAGAGCATCCTGTCGGGCCCGAAGGCGATCCGGCCGCCGTTGTGGACGACTCCCTTGGGGATGCCCCGCAGCACCGTGTCGGGCGCGCCCAGCTGCTGCCCCGCCTGCCTCTGCTCGTCGTACCGCATCCGGGCGATGCGGTTGTCGGACTCGGTCGTGAAGTACGCGTACACCAGCCGGTCCGAGGCGAACGTGGGGGACAGGGCCAGGCCCAGCAGCCCGCCCTCCCCGCCCGGCGCGACCCCGGGCACCCTGCCGATCTGCGTCACCGCCCCCGTGTCCGTCCGGACCCGGCTGATGGTGCCCTTGTCGCGGGAGGCGACCAGCAGGTCCCCGCCCGGCAGCGGGGCCACTCCCCAGGGGGACTCCAGGCCCTTGGCCACCTCCCCCGACACCGTCACCGAGCCGCGGGCGGGGGGTGCCCACGGGTCCCGCGCCGTCCCCGAAGGCCCCGGCGAGGCCGTCCCCGGCGGCGACCCGGGCGGGGAGCCGCCCGCCCCCGCCGGCACACCGCCGGAGGAGGAACAGCCGGCCGTCAGCAAGACCCCGCACCCCGCCAGCGCGAGTGCCACCGGCACGCCCCGCCCGCGCGGCCCCGATCCGGCGCGGCGCCCTGCACCGGAGCCCCGCGCCCCGCCGTCCCCCGTCTCCCCGATCCCGCCGTCCCCCGTCTTTCCGATCCCGCCGTCCGAGGTCCCGTGCGCCCCGCTCCCGTACGCCCCGCTCCCGTCCCGCCGGTTCCGTCCGTATCGCATGGTCCCGCTCCCCTCCGGTCCGCCGATCCCGCCTTCCATCCCTTTCAACAGGTCCGGCACATCCGGAAGTTCCACCGCTCGTACACCCGATCGAGTGGTTGTGGGGGATCGGGCCGGGCCGTCCGATCGGCCCGCTCCCCGGCTCAGTCCCAGGCACCCGCCGCCGTCGGCAGCGCCGCGATCTCGGCCAGTTCCCCGGCCGTCAGCCGCACCTCCGCCGCCCGGGCGTTCTCCGCGGCCCAGCGCGCCCGCTCCGCCCCCGGCACCGGCACCACGTGCGGCCCCTGCGCCAGCACCCACGCCAACGCCACCTGCGCCGGCGTGACCTCCGGTCCGTGCCGCAGCGCCACCCGCCGCAGCGCCGCCACCAGCACCTGGTTCGAGGCCATGGCATGCGCCGTGAACCGGGGATGCCGCGCCCGCACGTCCGCGTCCTCGAACCCCTGCCCGGGCGTCAGCGTCCCGGTCAGGAACCCGCTCCCCAGCGGCATCGCCGCCAGCATCCCCACGCCCCGCGCCGCGCACCACGGCAGCAGCTGCCACGCGGCCTCCGGCGACCACACCGACAGCTCCGCCTGTACCGCGGTCACCGGGAACACCTGCTGGACCCGCTCCAGCTGCCGCACCGTCGACCGGTAGCCCCGGTCCCCGCGCCGTCCGGCCCCCGGCCCGGCCCCCGCGCCCAGCGCGCAGAACCCGAGCGCCCGCACCTTCCCCGCGCCGACCAGCTCCGCCATGGCGCCCCAGGTCTCCTCCACCGGCACGTCCGGATCCACCCGGTGCAACTGGTACAGGTCTATGACGTCGGTCCGCAGCCGCCGCAGCGAGGCGTCGCACGCCCGGCGCACGTACCCCGGCCGCCCGTCGGCCACCACGTGCTGCTCACCGGCGCGCAGCCCCACCTTGGCGGACACGAAGGCCTCGGCCCGCCGCTCCCGCAGCACCCGTCCGACCACCAGCTCGTTGGTGAACGGCCCGTACAGGTCAGCCGTGTCCAGGAGGTTGGCCCCCAGGTCCAGCGCCGTGTGCACCGTCCGCAGTGACTCCTCGCCGCGGCGTCGTGAAGGCGCGTAGGCCCAGCTCATCGGCATGCACCCGAGCCCGATGGCTCCGACCGTCAGCGGCCCGGCCCCGATCGCCCTGCGCTCCACCCCTGCGTCCCCCTCCCGGTACGGACCTCAAAGTAACGGCTTGATCCAGTTCCCTTCGCATAGCCTCGTGATCATGACTGCTGCGACCGGGGACGTCTGGCTCCCCTTCCCCGCCGAGGAGATCGAGGGTCTCCCCACCTCCTTCCGCTACCGACGGTGGGACGGTGAGGAATCGTTCCCGGCCGACCCCGCCGACTGTGTCTTCTACGTCACGCCGTACATGAAGTCCCGGGCCGTCACCCTGCGCCCGCTCGCCGGGATGACCGCCCTGAGGGTCGTCCAGACGCTCACCGCGGGCATCGACCACCTCGCCGGCGGCCTCGACGGCCTGCCCCGCGGAGTCCGGGTCTGCAACGCCCGCGGCGTCCACGAGGCGAGCACCGCGGAGCTCGCCCTCACCCTGACCCTCGCCTCCCTGCGCGGCATCCCCGGCATGGTGCGCGGCCAGGACCGCGAGGAATGGCACGGCGGCTTCTACGGGGCCCTCGCCGACAAGGCCGTCCTGATCGTCGGCTACGGGTCGATCGGCGCGGCCGTCGAGGACCGGCTGCTCCCCTTCGAATGCGGGTCCGTCACCCGTGTGGCCCGCTCCGCCCGCGACGCCCCGCACGGCCCGGTCCACGCCCTCGCCGACCTGCCCCGCCTGCTGCCGGACGCGGACGTGGTGATCCTGTGCACTCCGCTGACCGAGGACACCCGGGGCCTGGCCGGCGCAGACTTCCTCGCCCGGATGAAGGACGGGGCCCTGCTCGTGAACGTCGCGCGCGGCCCCGTCGTCGACACCGAGGCCCTCCTGGCGGAACTGCGACCCGGCCGGCTGTGCGCAGCGCTCGACGTCACGGACCCCGAACCGCTGCCGCCCGGCCACCCGCTCTGGCACGCCCCGAACGTTCTGATCACCCCTCATGTGGGCGGCAGCAGCTCGGCGTTCGAACCCAGGGCGAAGCGGCTGGTCGCCCGCCAGCTCACCCGGTTCGCCGCCGGGGAGCCCGTGGACAACACCGTCCTGGTCACGGACTAGATCCCGCCGTACGCGGTCCGCAACCACCCGTATGCGCGGGGTGTCCACAACACTCTTGGTGGTGACGGAGAGTAGAGAGACTATGTCGCTGAGTGACGAAAGTGGTGTATCGTCCGGAACCAGGGGCTGCGCCACGTACGTCTGGCGCTGGGGAGTGATCGGACACTTTGGGGGCGACGGGCGATGCACGGCCAATGGGCGAAGGATCCGATGCGGCAGAGCCGCCGGAGGCGACGATGGGGCGCGCCGGAACCAGCCGGCGAGGGGGACCGGTGAACCCCCCGGGGGCGGCGCTGCTGACCCGGCCGCCCGTGGCGGGCGGCGGTGGGGGCCTGGCGGCGCAGCTCCTCCTCGCGGTGGTCAGCGGCGGGTACGCCGTGGGAGCCGCCCTCGGCTGGGGGTCCGAGGAACTCGCCAAGGTCATGGGCGACTTCGGACTCAGTACGGCAGGGTTACTGGCCGCCGTCTCCTGCTATCACTACGCCAGGACGATCGACCGGCGTGAGCGCCCCGCCTGGCTGATGTTCGCGTTCTCCTCGCTCATGGGAGCCCTCGGGAACGCCGTCTGGGGCTGGTACGAGGTCATCCTCGGCCAGAAGGTCCCCGAGCCCTCCCTCGCCGACTTCGCCTTCCTCTGCTTCGCCCCGCCCGCCATCGTGGGCCTGCTCGTCCTCGCCAAACGCCCCGTCACCCGGGCCGGCTGGGTCTGTCTCGGACTCGACTCCTGGCTCATCGGCGGCTCGCTCCTGACCCTGTCGTGGAGCCTGGCCCTCGCCAACGCCGCGCGCACCGCCCAGTCCGGAGCGCCCGGCAGCGTCCCGCGCGCCGCGCTCTCGCTCGCGTACCCGCTCCTGGACATCGCGCTCGTCTCGATGGTCCTGGTCCTGCACTTCCGCCGTTCCGCGAACAACCGCTCCGCCGTCAACACGGCCATCGCGGCGCTCGCCCTGACCGTCCTGAGCGACGCGCTGTTCACCTCGCCGCTGCTGAACACCACCTACCGCTCCGGCGAGATCCTCGACGCCGGATGGTTCGCCGGCTCCCTGCTGCTCGCCTACGCGCCCTGGGGCGCCCGTCGGCCCGACGGCGTCGACCGGGCCGCGCCCCAGCGCCCGGAACGGCCCCACAGCCGTCCCATCACCGGCTCGCTGCCCGCCCTCACCCCCTACCTCGCCGCCGCCGTCTGCACCCTCGGGATCCTCTACAACGTCGTCGACGGCCGGAAGGTCGACCGCATGGTCGTCTTCACCGGCTGCACCGTGGTCCTGGCCCTCGTCATCCGCCAGGGCATCATGCTCCTCGACAACATCGCTCTCACGCAGGAGCTGGCCCAGAAGGAGAACCACTTCCGCTCCCTGGTCCAGGGCTCCAGCGACGTCATCATGATCGCCGCGCCCACCGGCACCCTGCGCTACGTCAGCCCCGCCGCGGCCGGGGTCTACGGCCGTGAGGCGGAGGAGCTGATCGGCAGCGAGCTGGCCAGCCTGATCCATCCCGACGACCTCGGACGCGTGGTCCACGAGGTGCGCCGCTTCCTGGCCGCACCGCCCACCGAGGAGCCCACGACCCGCATCGAGTGCCGGTTCGAATCGGGCAGCGGCGAATGGCTCAACGTGGAGTCCACCGTCAACCGGCACCAGGGCGGGCTCATCCTCAACAGCCGGGACGTCACCGAGCGGGTCCGCCTCCAGGCCCAGCTCCAGCACAGCGCCGAGCACGACCCGCTCACCGACCTGCCCAACCGGGCCCTGTTCACCCGCCGGGTCCGCCAGGCGCTCACCGGCCGCCGGGCCGGGGACCACAGCACCGCCGTGCTCTTCATCGACCTCGACGGCTTCAAGGCGGTCAACGACACCATCGGCCACCAGGCCGGCGACGAACTGCTCGTCGAGGCCGCCCACCGCCTCCAGGACGCCGTCCGGGCGGGGGACACCGCCGCCCGGCTCGGCGGGGACGAGTTCGCCGCCCTGATCCTCGGCGACGGCAGCCGCGACCGCAGCGCCCGCGAGTACCAGGTGCACGAGATCGCCGAGCGGCTGCGCAGCACCCTCTCCCAGCCCTACAGCATCGCGGGCAGCGAGGTCCGGGTCGCCGCCAGCATCGGCGTGGCCTTCGCCGACCCCGGCATCACCCCTTCGGACCTGATGCGCAATGCGGATCTGGCGATGTACCGGGCCAAGGCCGGCGGGAAGGACCGCGTCGAGCTGTACGCCCCCCAAATGCAGGCCGAGGTCGTCCGCAAGGCCGAGCTGGCGGGCCGGCTGCGCACCGCGCTCCACGAGGGCGAGTTCGCCCTGTTGCACCAGCCCGTGGTCTCGCTGGCCACCGGTGAGGTCACCGCGGTGGTCGCCCAGGCCCGCTGGCGGTCCGCCCAGGGGATCCTCTTCACCCCGGCCGAATTCCTCCGGGTGGCCGAGCACGGTGAGGCGGGGGCCGCCGGGCAGGACGCCGCGCGCACCGCCGAACTGGGCCGCTGGCTGCTGGAAGAGGCCGTCGAGCGGGCCGCCGAGCGTCACCGGGCCGGACACGACGTACCAGTGGCCGTACGGATGACCGCGCAGCGGCTGCTCGACCGGTCCCTGCCCCGCGGTTCCGTGGAGGCTCTGCTGGCCCGGCACGGACTGCCCTCCGGGGCGCTGGTGCTGGAACTGGCCGCCTCCGACCCCAGAGTGCCCTTCGACGAGCTGGAGCGCCGCCTGACGGCCCTGCACCGGCTCGGCGTCCGGATCGCCCTCGACGGCTTCGGCAGCGGCTACGCGGCCATCAGCGCCCTCCGCAGGCTTCCCGTGGACCTCCTCAAGCTCGACCGGGGCCTGGTCGAGGGGGTGGTCGAATCCGCCCGGCTGCACAAGATCACCGCAGGGTTGTTGCGTATCGCAAATGACCTGGGCATGCAGTCCGTGGCGGACGGGCTGGACCTGCCGGAGCAGGTGCTGGCACTGCGCGCCATGGGGTGCACCCACGGCCAGGGAGCGGCCTTCTCCGGACCACTCGACGAATACAGGCTGCGGCGCGCGCTCGTGAGGAGTACGTTCCCAGTACCGGGCGGTACGGCCCAGCCGGCCTTGGCCGGTGGCGCGTCCGGTGG
This sequence comes from Streptomyces sp. AB3(2024), assembly GCF_041862025.1. Lineage (NCBI taxonomy): Bacteria > Bacillati > Actinomycetota > Actinomycetes > Kitasatosporales > Streptomycetaceae > Streptomyces > Streptomyces sp. AB3(2024). Next base: position 34,517 of record NZ_JBGWAB010000002.1, on the reverse strand, counting down.
TTCGATGGTCATCCGTAGAGGCTCAAATAATGAGACGCCCGTCCCACCCGCTTGACATCGACCTCCCGCCGGAGGGAGGGTCAGTGCCATGCGCACCCGAATTCTCGTACTTGGAAAGCGCGTCGGCTGAAGCTGGGACCACCATGTCCCCGCTCAACGCTACCGACGCGCTCCCCTCGCTTGCCACCAGGCACGAGGGGTTTTTTGTTGCACTGGCACACGCCCCCGGTCCTGACCCGGGGGATCCCCGCCCCTCGTAAAACCCTCAGCTTCGAGAAGAGAATGCCGATGACCGAGCAGGCCACCGGGGCCCACCATCCGCAGCCGCGGCCCCGTACGGGTGGACACCAGCCCACCGCAGTTGAGCACGTCACGGGCGCCCAGTCCCTCATCCGCTCTCTCGAAGAGGTGGGGTGCGACACGGTCTTCGGCATCCCGGGCGGCGCCATCCTCCCCGCGTACGACCCGATGATGGACAGCAAGAAGGTCCGTCACATCCTGGTCCGCCACGAGCAGGGCGCCGGGCACGCGGCCACCGGCTACGCGCAGGCCACCGGCAAGGTCGGCGTCTGCATGGCCACCTCGGGCCCGGGTGCCACCAACCTGGTCACCCCGATCGCCGACGCGCACATGGACTCCGTCCCGCTCGTCGCCATCACCGGCCAGGTCTCCTCCAAGGCGATCGGCACGGACGCCTTCCAGGAGGCGGACATCGTCGGCATCACGATGCCGATCACCAAGCACAACTTCCTGGTCACCAAGGCCGAGGACATCCCGCGGACGATCGCCGAGGCGTTCCACATCGCCGCCAGCGGCCGTCCGGGCCCGGTCCTGGTGGACATCGCCAAGGACGCCCTCCAGGCGAAGACCGCCTTCTCCTGGCCGCCGTCCATGGACCTGCCGGGCTACCGGCCGGTCACCAAGCCGCACGCCAAGCAGATCCGCGAGGCCGCCAAGCTCATCTGTCAGGCCAAGCGCCCGGTCCTGTACGTCGGCGGCGGCGTCATGAAGTCCGGCGCCACGGCCGAACTGAAGGTCCTCGCCGAGCTGACCGGGGTCCCGGTCTGCACCACCCTGATGGCCCTCGGCTCCTTCCCCGACAGCCACCCGCTGCACGTCGGCATGCCGGGCATGCACGGCAGCGTCACCGGCGTCACCGCGCTCCAGAAGTCGGACCTGCTGATCGCCCTCGGCACCCGCTTCGACGACCGCGTCACCGGCAAGCTGGACAGCTTCGCGCCGTTCGCCAAGGTCATCCACGCGGACATCGACCCCGCGGAGATCGGCAAGAACCGCGAGGTCGACGTCCCGATCGTCGGCGACGCCCGCGAGGTCATCGCCGACCTGATCCAGGCCGTCCAGGCCGAGCACACCGAGGGCAACGCGGGCGACTACACCGCCTGGTGGAAGGACCTCAACCGCTGGCGCGACACCTACCCGCTGGGCTACGACCTGCCCGAGGACGGCATGCTGTCCCCCCAGCAGGTCATCGAGCGGATCGGCGCGCTCGCGCCGCCGAGCACGATCTTCGCCGCGGGCGTCGGCCAGCACCAGATGTGGGCCTCGCACTTCGTCAAGTACGAGGAGCCCCGCACCTGGCTGAACTCCGGCGGCGCCGGAACCATGGGCTACGCGGTCCCGGCCGCGATGGGCGCGAAGGTCGGCATGCCGGAGCGCACCGTCTGGGCGATCGACGGCGACGGCTGCTTCCAGATGACCAATCAGGAACTGGTCACCTGCGCGCTGAACAACATCCCGATCAAGGTCGCGATCATCAACAACGGTGCGCTGGGCATGGTCCGCCAGTGGCAGACCCTGTTCTACAACCAGCGGTACTCCAACACCGTGCTGCACGCGGACGAGACCGGCCACGACACCGTCGGATCCCAGCTCGGCGAGTCCATCGCACCCCGCAAGGGCACCCGCGTCCCGGACTTCGTCAAGCTGTCCGAGGCCATGGGCTGCGTCGCGCTGCGCTGCGAGGACCCGGCCGACCTGGACAAGGTCATCGCCGAGGCCAACGCGATCAACGACCGTCCGGTCGTGATCGACTTCATCGTCCACGAGGACGCCATGGTGTGGCCGATGGTTGCCGCCGGCACCTCCAACGACGAGGTCATGGCAGCCCGGGGCGTCCGCCCCGACTTCGGCGACAACGAAGACGACTGAGCCGAGAGAGCCTGAGAGAGAGAACGACTCACATGTCCAAGCACACGCTCTCCGTCCTGGTCGAGAACACGCCCGGCATCCTCGCCCGGATCGCCGCGCTGTTCTCCCGCCGCGGGTTCAACATCGACTCCCTCGCGGTCGGCGTCACCGAGCACCCCGACATCTCCCGCATCACCATCGTCGTGAACGTGGAGGACCTCCCGCTGGAGCAGGTGACCAAGCAGCTCAACAAGCTGGTCAACGTGCTCAAGATCGTCGAGCTGGAGCCGCACAATGCCATCGAGCGCGAACTCGTCCTGGTGAAGGTCCGCGCCGACAACGAGACGCGCTCGCAGATCGTCGAGATCGTCCAGCTGTTCCGCGCCAAGACGGTCGACGTCTCCCCGGAGGCCGTCACCATCGAGGCCACCGGCGGCACCGACAAGCTGGGCGCCATGCTCAAGATGCTGGAGCCCTTCGGCATCAAGGAGCTCGTGCAGTCCGGCACCATCGCCATAGGGCGTGGCGGCCGGTCCATCACGGACCGCAGCCTGCGCTCGCTCGACCGCAGTGCCTGACCGCAGCTCCTGACTCCAGAGCCCGGCCGCGGTCGCCCGCCCACCGCGGCGCTCCGGGGCGCGAATGCCCCGGTTCGAATGGCGAGACCGACAAACTCAGATTCCGTTCCCCGCCGTACGGTGGGAGCAACACCAGCGCACCAAGGAGATATCCCAGTGGCCGAGCTGTTCTACGAGAACGACGCCGACCTGTCCATCATCCAGGGCCGCAAGGTCGCGGTCATCGGTTACGGCAGCCAGGGCCACGCCCACGCGCTGTCGCTCCGTGACTCCGGCGTCGACGTCGTCGTCGGCCTCAAGGAGGGCTCGAAGTCCAAGGCCAAGGCCGAGGAGCAGGGTCTGAAGGTCGTCTCCGTGTCGGAGGCCGCCGAGTGGGCGAACGTCATCATGATCCTGACCCCGGACCCGCTCCAGGCCGAGATCTACGAGGAGTCCATCAAGGACCACCTCAAGGAGGGCGACGCGCTCTTCTTCGGCCACGGCTTCAACGTCCGGTACGGCTTCATCAAGCCCCCCACCAACGTCGACGTCGCCCTGGTCGCCCCGAAGGGCCCGGGCCACCTGGTCCGCCGTCAGTACGAGGAGGGCCGCGGCGTTCCGTGCATCGCCGCCGTCGAGCAGGACGCCACCGGCAAGGCCTTCGACCTGGCGCTGTCCTACGCGGCCGGCATCGGCGGCACCCGCGCCGGCGTCATCAAGACTACCTTCACCGAGGAGACCGAGACCGACCTGTTCGGTGAGCAGGCCGTCCTCTGCGGTGGCGCCTCCGCCCTGGTCAAGGCCGGTTTCGAGGTCCTGACCGAGGCCGGCTACCAGCCGGAGATCGCGTACTTCGAGTGCCTGCACGAGCTGAAGCTCATCGTGGACCTCATGTACGAGGGCGGCCTGGAGAAGATGCGCTGGTCGGTCTCCGAGACCGCCGAGTGGGGCGACTACATCACCGGCCCGCGCGTCATCACCGACGCCACCAAGGCCGAGATGAAGCAGGTCCTGGCCGAGATCCAGAGCGGCGAGTTCGCCAACACCTGGATGGCCGAGTACAAGGCGGGTCTGCCGAAGTACAACGAGTACAAGAAGGCGGACGAGGCCCACCTGCTGGAGACCACCGGCAAGAAGCTGCGCAAGCTGATGAGCTGGGTCGACAGCGACGAGAGCTGATCTCGTGCGCGGCGGGGCCGGGACGTGTCGTTCCGGCCTCGCCGCGCACCGCCCCCACGGGTGGAGGTGGCCGGAATGTGGGCCTCGTGTAGCGCGGATTGTCCACCCCGGCCAATCTCGGACGGGTGATCCTTCCGTACAGGCGGAATTCCGGCTCGGATCCGCTACTACACTGCACAACACAACGCGTCAGGCCCACAGTGTCGTGCGTCTTCCACGCGGCTACCCCCTCCACCGCCTGCGGCCGTCGGGACGGCCGTCCGCACTGGACTTGTGAGGACCCACGTGAGCTCGAAACCTGTCGTACTCATCGCCGAAGAGCTGTCGCCCGCCACGGTGGACGCGCTCGGTCCGGACTTCGAGATCCGGCACGTCAACGGCGCCGACCGCGCCGAGCTGCTCCCCGCGATCGTCGACGTCGACGCGATCCTCGTCCGCTCCGCCACCAAGGTGGATGCCGAGGCGATCGCCGCCGCCAAGAAGCTGAAGGTCGTCGCGCGCGCCGGTGTCGGTCTCGACAACGTCGACGTATCCGCCGCCACCAAGGCCGGCGTGATGGTCGTGAACGCCCCGACCTCCAACATCGTCACCGCCGCCGAGCTCGCCTGCGGTCTGCTCGTCGCCACCGCCCGCAACATCCCGCAGGCCAACACCGCCCTGAAGAACGGCGAGTGGAAGCGGAACAAGTACACGGGCGTCGAGCTCAGCGAGAAGACCCTCGGCGTCGTGGGCCTCGGCCGCATCGGCGTCCTGGTCGCCCAGCGCATGTCCGCCTTCGGCATGAAGATCGCGGCCTACGACCCCTACGTGCAGCCCGCGCGCGCCGCCCAGATGGGCGTCAAGATGCTGACGCTGGACGAGCTGCTGGAGGTCGCCGACTTCATCACCGTGCACCTGCCCAAGACCCCCGAGACCCTCGGTCTCATCGGGGACGAGGCCCTGCACAAGGTGAAGCCGTCCGTCCGCATCGTCAACGCCGCCCGCGGCGGGATCGTGGACGAGGCCGCGCTGTACTCGGCCATCAAGGAGGGCCGCGTCGCCGGCGCCGGTCTCGACGTGTACGCGAAGGAGCCCTGCACGGACTCCCCGCTCTTCGAGCTCGACCAGGTCGTCTGCACCCCGCACCTCGGCGCCTCCACGGACGAGGCCCAGGAGAAGGCCGGCATCTCGGTCGCCAAGTCGGTGCGCCTCGCGCTCGCCGGCGAGCTCGTGCCGGACGCGGTCAACGTCCAGGGCGGCGTCATCGCCGAGGACGTCCGTCCCGGTCTGCCGCTCGCCGAGAAGCTCGGCCGCATCTTCACCGCCCTCGCGGGCGAGGTCGCGGTCCGCCTCGATGTCGAGGTCTGCGGCGAGATCACCCAGCACGACGTCAAGGTGCTCGAACTCTCCGCGCTCAAGGGTGTCTTCGAGGACGTCGTCGACGAGACGGTCTCCTACGTCAACGCCCCGCTGTTCGCGCAGGAGCGCGGCGTCGAGGTCCGCCTGACCACCAGCTCGGAGTCCCCGGACCACCGCAACGTGGTGACCGTGCGCGGCACCCTGTCGGACGGTCAGGAGATTTCGGTCTCCGGCACCCTGGCCGGCCCCAAGCACCTCCAGAAGATCGTCGGCGTGGGCGAGTACGACGTGGACCTGGCCCTGGCCGACCACATGATCGTGCTGCGCTACACCGACCGCCCGGGTGTGGTCGGCAAGGTCGGGCAGCTGCTCGGCGAGGCCGGTCTGAACATCGCGGGCATGCAGGTCGCCCGAGCCGAAGAGGGCGGCGAGGCGCTCGTCGTCCTCACCGTCGACGCCGAGGTCCCGGTCGACGTCCTCGCGGCCATCTCCGCCGAGATCGGCGCCGCGTCGGCCCGTACGGTCAACCTCGGCTGACCGCCGCACCGCATACGGAAGGGCCCGGGGTGTTCCCCGGGCCCTTCCGCGTCCTCTCTCCCGCCGCTACGGGGCTCAGCCCGTCGGCGCGGCGGCCGGGACGGCCCGCTCCGCCGCGGCCGGGGCGGCGGCCCGCCCGCTCCGGGCCAGGGCCAGGGCGCCGGCCGCCGCCACGAGGAGCAGCGCCGCACCGCCCCAGGCCGCGTACTGCATTCCGTGGACGAAGGCCTCACGGGCCAGGGCCAGCAGCTGTGCACCGGCCGCTCCGCCGGTCTGCGCGGCGGTGGCCACCGCGCCGCCCAGGGTCTCCCGGACGGCGGGTTCGGCGCCCGACAGGTCCGAGCGGTAGACGGCGGTGCCGAGGCTGCCGAGCAGCGCCATGCCGAGGGCGCCGCCGAACTCCTGGCCCGTCTCCAGCAACGAGGCGGCCGAGCCGGCCTTCTCGGCGGGGGCCGAGGCCAGTGCCATGTCGGAGACCAGCGACATCACCACCACGATGCCGGAGGCCAGCACCCCGGCACCGGCCAGCAGCAGCCACAGGGAGTCGGTGCCCACCAGGGAGATCAGGCCGAACCCGGCGGCGGCCAGGACGAAGCCGCCGGCGATGACGCGGGCCCGGTCGGTCTTCTGGGCCAGGGCCGCTCCGACGGGGGCCGCGGCGCCGATGAAAAGGGAGGGCGCGAGGCTCCACAGGGCCGCCTCCAGGGTGCCCATGCCGAGCACCGACTGCAGGTACTGGGTGGTGAAGTAGGCCGAGCCCATCATGGCGAAGGCGGCCACGGTGTTCAGGCCGATGCCCGCCCCGAAGCCCCGCCCCCGGAACAGCGCCCGCGAGACCATCGCGTCCTCGTGGCGGCGCTGGCGGCGGACGAAGGCGTATCCGAACGCCAGGCCGACGAGCAGGCAGCCGAGGGAGAGGGGTTCGAAGCCCTCGGCGGCGATCTCCTTGAGCCCGTAGACCACCGGCAGGACGGCGGCCGTCGACAGCGGGATGCCCAGCAGGTCGAAGCGGCCGGGCGCCGGGTCCTTGAACTCCGGCACCAGCACCGGTACCAGGACCAGCAGGAGCAGCATCGCCGGCACGTTGATCAGGAAGACCGAGCCCCACCAGAAGTGGTTCAGCATCACGCCGCTGAGCACCGAGCCCAGGGCGATGCCGCCGGTCATGGCCCCGGACCAGATGGCGATGGCCTTGCCGCGCTGCCTGTCGTCGCGGAAGAGGTTGCGCACGAGGGCCAGGGTGGAGGGCATCAGGGTCGCGCCGCCGACGCCGAGGAGCACGCGGGCCGCGATCAGCATCCCGGCGCTGGTGGCGTAGGCGGCGGCGACGGAGGCGAGGCCGAAGGCGCCGGCCCCCATCAGCAGCAGCTTGCGGCGGCCGATCCGGTCGCCGAGCGAGCCCATCGTGATCAGCAGGCCGGCGAGGGCGAAGGCGTAGCTGTCGAAGATCCACAGCTGCTGGGTGGCGCTCGGGTCGAGCTCCCGGGTGATGGCCGGGATGGCGAAGTAGAGGACGGAGGTGTCCATCGAGACCAGGAGCAGGGGCAGCAACAGGACCGTGAACGCGGTCCATTCGCGGCGGCCGGCGAGGCGCGCAGTAGCGGCGGGGTTCGTCATGAGAAGGAATGTACATCTGTCATAAACGCTTGTCTATGACGGATGTATGGAACTCATGTCTAGGACGGTTGTCTTGCTACCGTGAGGCCATGGGACATCGCGAAGATCTGCTCGAAGGCGCGAAGAAGTGCCTGGCCGAGAAGGGGTTCGTGCGGACGACCGCACGCGACATCGTCACCGCCTCCGGCACCAACCTGGCGTCCATCGGCTACCACTACGGCTCCAAAGACGCCCTGCTCACCCAGGCCTTCATCGCCCTGATGGAGGAATGGGGCGAGGGGTTCGGGGGCGCCCTGGGCGGTGCGGAAGGCTCGCTGGAGCGCCTGCACGGTCTGTGGGAGGGGGTCGTGGACCGGCAGGAGGAGACCGCACCCGTCTGGGCGGCCAGCCTGGAGATCGCGCTGAGCCGTGGCCGGCACGCCGAGCTGCGGGCCATGCTCGGCGCCTCGCAGCGGGAGGGGCGCCGGGGCCTGATCTCGATGCTGACCGGGACCCCGGAGGACGAGGTGACCGAGCGCGACGAGCGCACCCTCGGCACCGTCTACCAGGCGCTGCTCAACGGCCTGATGATCCAGTGGCTGTTCGACCCGGCGAGCGCCGCCACGGCGGAGGAGTTCACCGAGGGGCTGCGGCGGGTGGCCGAGGGGGTCACGGCCGAGGCGGAGGGCGGCGAGGGCTGAGCGGCGCCCGCCGCAGGGCCCCGGCCGGTACGCGCCGGCGCCGGACCGGAGCCGGAACTGCCGCTCGGGCGCGTACGTCCAACCGTCGCAGCAGTCGAACCGGAGCGGCTGGAGGGGGAGTTCCCATGACGGGTGCGAGACGCGGGGCCGTGGTGACGGGGGTGGCGGCCGCGGTGGACAGGATCCCCGACGGCGCGGCCCCACCCCGCCGCTGACCGTCACGGGCGTCCGCCTCGGCGAGACCGGGGTACGCACCAGCCGCGGCCCGGCGCGGGTCCCCGCCTGGCTGTTCACGGTGGAGGGCCACGCGGCGCCGCTCGTCGGCGCGCGACGCTGCCGCAGGACCCGCCCCGGGTGCCGCTCGCCCCGCGGAAGCCCTTCGAAGCCGGCACGGCCCCGCTCTCCGGGCAGCGCGGAGCCGGGCCGGGGGCCACCGCCTTCAGCGCGGACGCGGGCCACGGGGCCTGCGACGGGGGAGCCGCCGTCGACGTCTTGGAGGACGCGGACACGGTGGTCCTGACCGGCCGGGTGCTGCCGGGCCGGACCGGGGAGCCGGAGGCCGTGTGTCCGATGGTCCAGCTGTCGCAGACGGTCCCGGTCACCCTCACCCGCCCCCTCGGGACCCGGGTGCTGCTCGACGCGGCCTCGGGCGCGCCCCTCAAACCCCTGCGTCCGCTCCCGCCGTCTCCGCCGCTCCCGCCGTCTCCGCCGCTCCCGCCGTCTCCGCCGCTCCCGCCGTCTCCGCCGCTCCCGCCGTCTCCGCCGCTCCCGCCGTCTCCGCCGCTCCCGGCGGTCAGCCGTGCAGTCGGGAGGCCTTGAGGGCCATGTGGAGCAACAGGCGGTCCTCGCCGTCGTCCAGGTCGAGCCCCGTCAGCTGCTCCACCCGGCCCAGCCGGTAGTACAGGGTCTGGCGGTGGATGCCCAACGCGGCCGCCGCACGGCCCGCCTGGCCCGCGCAGTCGAGGAACACCTCGGCGGTACGGGCCAGTTCCCGGTGGGCCGGGCCGAGCAGGGTCCGGGTCGCCGGGTCGTCCGCCGGGCCCGCCGCCAGGGCGGCCAGCATCCGGTACGGGCCGATCTCCGACCACTGTGCCACCGGCCCCGGCAGTGGCCGGGCGGCGGCCGTCCGGGCCGCGGCGGTGGCCTGTGCCCAGGCGGCGGGCAGCTCCGCGAGGGTCCGGACCGGGTCGGACAGGCCCGCGGTGGGGCCCGGCGCGCCGTCCGCCCCGGCGCCGGTGCCCGTCGCCCCGGGGCGCGGCAGCAGCCGTCCCACCGCGGTCAGGGCCGGGGCCAGCGCGTCCGTCGAGCGCAGCCGGAGCAGGACGGCGAGCGCCCCGCCCCCGGAGCCCCCGGGCCCCCCGCCGGACGCACCCGCCACGCCGTTCGCGCCGACGGCGTCACCCGGTACGACGCACACCGCCGCCGCCCCCGGCACCGACGCGGGAGCCTCCCCGGCCCACGGCGCCACGCACACGGCGGCGTGCAGTCCCTCGGCCCCCGGCCCCAGGGCCACCCGCAGCGCGGCCACCGCCATGTCCTGCTGCCAGCCCCGCCCGGCGGTGAGGACCGCGAGGAACTCCCGGGACAGGTCGGCGCCCGCCTTGGCCTCCTCGGCGAGCAGCACCCCGATCCGCTCGGCCACCTCCATCGCGGCGGCCAGCGCCTGTGCCCCGGGGCCCGGCTCCTGGTCGAGGAGCCACACGTAGCCCTGCACGATGCCCCGGTAGCGCACCGGCAGGCAGATCCGCCCGCGGAAGACGCCCGCGTCCGGGGCGGCCGGGATGTGGACGGGGCCGGTCGCGCGGGTGATCCCGTAGGCCTCGAACCAGGACCGCACGGCCGCCGTGGACTGCCGGGTGAGGATCGAGCGGGTGCGGACGGGGTCCATGACGAGGTCGTCGTCGCTGTCGTGGGCTCCGAAGGCGATGAGGCGGAAGTCCCGGTTCTCCAGTGTGGCCGGGGCGCCGAGCAGCGCCGAGATCTCGTCGACCAGGTCCTGGTAATCGCCCTTCACGCGCCCATTCTCCCATCTCGCACACGGCTCTTCAGACAGATGTATGACATCCGGACCACGGATGCGTGACAGCTGTCGATGGCAGAGGATCGTGGAGATCCTTAGGTTTCACGGTGGTTTTACTTGCGTTTTCCCTACGGCCGCGGCCCACCCCGCACGGCGGCCGCAGTCCGCTTCTGCCACCCGTTGGAGGTGCCCCGTGCTGGGTCCCGTGATCCTCGCCGCTTCGCGCAGCGACAAGATGCGCCGAATCGTCTCCGCCGCCCCCGTGACCAAGCCCGTGGTGAACCGCTTCATCCCGGGTGAGACGGTCGACCAGGTCATCCCGATCGTCGAGGACCTCACGCAGCGCGGCCTGGAGATCACCCTCGACGTCGTCGGTGAGGACATCACCGCCGTGGAGCAGTCCCACGCCGCCCGCGACGCCTACCTGGAGCTCATCGAGCGCCTCGGCGCGCTGGGCCTGGGCGAGACGGTCGAGATGTCCGTCAAGCTGTCCATGTTCGGCCAGGCGCTGGAGGGCGGCCACGAGCTGGCCCTCGCCAACGTCCGCCCGGTCGTCGAGGCCGCCGCGGCCATCGGCACCACCGTGACCCTGGACGCCGAGGACCACACCACCCTCGACTCGATGTTCGCCATCCACGAGGAGCTGCGCCGGGACTTCCCGCGGACCGGCTGCGTGATCCAGGCCTACCTCTTCCGCACCGAGGCCGACGCCCGCCGCCTGGCCGCCGCCGGCAGCCGCGTCCGCATCGTGAAGGGCGCCTACAAGGAGCCGGCCGAGGTCGCGTACCAGGACAAGGCCGAGATCGACAAGGCGTACGTCCGGATCATGAAGATCCTGATGGAGGGCGACGGCTACCCGATGATCGGGTCCCACGACCCGCGTCTCATCGCCATCGGCCAGGAGCTGGCCCGCCAGGCAGGGCGCAAGCTGGACGAGTACGAGTTCCAGATGCTGTACGGCATCCGCAGCGAGGAGCACCTGCGGCTGGCCGCCGAGGGCCACCGGATGCGCGTCTACACGGCCTACGGCACCGACTGGTACGGCTACTTCATGCGCCGCCTCGCGGAGAAGCCGGCCAACCTGCTGTTCTTCCTCCGCTCGATGATCACCAAGAACTAGGCACCCCACTAGCTCAAGGAGTTACCAGCCCCATGGATGCTGTGACCCAGGTCCCCGCGCCGGTCAACGAGCCGGTCCACTCGTACGCCCCCGGCAGCCCGGAGCGTACGCGCCTCGAATTCCAGCTCAAGCAGCTGTCCGAGAACCCGATCGACCTCCCCATGACGATCGACGGCGTCAAGCGGATGGGCGGCGGCGAGCGCTTCGACGTCGTCCAGCCGCACGACCACAAGTCCGTCATCGGCACCTACGCCAACGCCACCGGGGCCGACGCCCAGGAGGCCGTCGACGCCGCCCTGGCCGCCGCCCCGGCCTGGCGCGCGATGTCCTTCGACGACCGCGCCGCGATCATCCTGCGCGCCGCCGAGCTGCTCGCCGGCCCCTGGCGCGAGAAGCTGGCCGCCTCCACCATGCTGGGCCAGTCCAAGACGGCGCAGCAGGCCGAGATCGACACCCCGTGCGAGCTCGTCGACTTCTGGCGCTTCAACGTCCACTTCGCCCGGCAGATCCTCGCCGAGCAGCCCGCCGCGAACAGCGCCGGCGTGTGGAACCGCAGCGACCACCGCCCGCTCGAAGGCTTCGTCTACGCGATCACGCCGTTCAACTTCACGGCCATCGCCGGCAACCTGCCGACCGCCCCGGCCCTGATGGGCAACGTGGTCGTCTGGAAGCCGTCCCCGACGCAGACCCACTCCGCGGTCCTCCTCATGGAGCTCCTGGAGGCGGCCGGCCTGCCCAAGGGCGTCATCAACCTGGTGACCGGCGACGGCATCGCCGTCTCCGAGGTGGCCCTGAACCACCCGGAGCTGGCCGGCATCCACTTCACCGGCTCGACCAAGACCTTCCAGTACCTGTGGAAGACGGTCGGCAACAACATCGAGAAGTACCGCTCCTACCCGCGCCTGGTCGGCGAGACCGGCGGCAAGGACTTCGTCGTCGCGCACCCGTCCGCGGACCGCGCGATCCTGAAGACCGCCCTGACCCGCGGCTCCTTCGAGTTCCAGGGCCAGAAGTGCTCCGCCTCCTCGCGCGCCTACGTTCCGGCCTCCATCTGGAACGACGGCTTCAAGGAGGCCTTCGCGGCCGAGGTCGACGGCATCGCCATGGGTGACGTCCGCGACCTGGACAACTTCATCGGCGCGGTCATCGACGAGCGCTCCTTCGCGAAGAACAAGGCCGCGATCGACCGTGCGAAGGCCGACCCGACCTGCACGATCGTCGCCGGTGGCACGTACGACGACGCCGAGGGCTACTTCGTCCGCCCGACCGTCATCGCGTGCACCGACCCGGAGAACGAGGTCTTCACGACCGAGTACTTCGGCCCGATCCTCGCGATCCACGTCTACGAGGACGACAAGTACGACGAGATGCTCGCCCAGATGGAGAACGTCTCGGCGTACGCCCTGACCGGCGCCGTCATCGCGCAGGACCGCTACGCGGCCGCCGACACGATGGAGAAGCTCCGCTTCGCGGCGGGCAACTTCTACATCAACGACAAGTCGACCGGCGCCGTCGTCGGCCAGCAGCCCTTCGGCGGCGGCCGCGCCTCGGGCACCAACGACAAGGCGGGCGCGGCCTCGAACCTGCTGCGCTGGACCTCGACCCGCTCCATCAAGGAGACCCTGGTCCCGCCGACCGAGTACGGCTACCCCCACATGGGCTGACCCGCCCCCGCTGAACCCCGCCCCCGCTCCGGTACCCCCAAGTCCGGAGCGGGGGCGGTATCCATTTCCCCCCTCGGCAACTCCTGCTAGCCTGAACACAGTTGTCGTGTACGGCGACCAGCTCCGCCACTCGGGCCCGGTATCCCGAGGGAGCCAAGGGCTCTGACGAGTTCCCGTACGGGGTGGGACAGACCGCTGGGAGATACGCAACCTCTACGCGCCCGTACCGGGGCCGGCGCCCGGGGAGACGTATGTCCAGGCGTACAGACAATCACCACCGTGCCGCGTCCATCTGCCGTGCAGCCACCGGGCTGCCGCACCGCACCTGCCTCGGCTGGGCCGGAGCCGGCCTGATCACCCGCCGCCGACCGGTGCCCGACGCGGCCGACTCGGCCCAGCGCGCCTTCGAAGCAATGGTCACGCTGACCGCAGGCGACGCCCTTCGCGACGGACAGCTCGACGGGGCGGTGTTCGGTGTCGTCGCCGCTGTGCCGTCGGCGGACGGCCTCGCCCTCCGGCTCCACGAGCGGATGGCCCGGGGGGTCGTCACCGAGCTGCTGCCCCGCCTCGACGAGGAGTACGGGGGCCTGCGCGGGGTGCCCGGCCTGCGGGTCACCTCCGACACGGAGGGGCTGACCCTGCGGGATGCCGTCGGCGGCGGAACCATCCGCCTTCGGGGCGTCCCCAGCTCCTGGCGGCTTCCGGACGACGGCGACGGGCTGCGGTACGTGGGCCGCATCGCGGGCGGGGCGCCACATCCTGCGGAGCTGGAGGAACTTCACCTCTGGACGCGCACCGCGATGGCCGGGCCGGACCCTGCCTCCCGCGACCACCTGCTCAGCCGGCTGCTCCGCCGTCCGGCGTTGGTCAACCGTACGGGGAACGCCCATGGCTGGGTGAACTCGTACCGCCACCAGTACCAGGACCTCGTGCTGGAGTGGTGCTGCGCGCCTGGAGCCCCGGAGATGGAGCAGTTGCTGCGCTGCAGCGGTCTTGCCGAGCCCCAGGCAGGGGGGCACCCCGAACCGGGTGGGCCGGCCGCCCGTCCCGGCGTGATCAGGCTCGGCGGTGCGGAGGTGACCGTTCGGTGCATGGACTTCGTACACAGGGACGGGGAGATCGCCGAGGTCACCGCGTCGATCGAGCGGAGGTACCGGTGATGCTGACCGCAGTGATCGTGACGGCGGCCGTGCTCGGGGTCGCCAAGGTCGTGCGGGACTGGCTCATCCTGCGGCACGTGCGGGCCGCGATGGACGCCGGTACGCCCGAGGACCGTGTGCGGATCGGGATGCGGCTGGCGGAGGCACTGGGCGGGCGGCCGGGTCCACCGCCCGCCGGGCCGGACAGCGACGGCTAGACCTCCACCAATACCTGGTCCAGGGACTTGCGGATCAGGTCCGGGACCTCGCAGTCGGCGGACGGGTAGCCGATCGGGATGACCGCGAAGGCCTTCTCGTTCTCCGGGCGGTTCAGGACGTGGCCCAGGAACCGCATCGGGCTCGGGGTGTGGATGAGGGCCGCCAGGCCGGACAGGTGCAGGGCGGACAGGAGCATCCCGACGGCGATGCCGACCGACTCGTCGACGTAGTAGTGCTTGCGCTTCGTGCCGTCCGGGCCGAGCCAGTACCGCTGCTGGAAGACCACGATCAGCGCCGGGGCGTCCGTCAGGTGGGTCTTGACCGCGTCGGTGCCGATCGGGCGCAGGGCGGCGAGCCACTCGTCGCCGAGGCGGCCGTCGTAGGAGATCTCCTCCTCCTGCTCGGCCGCGGCGCGGATCTGGCGGCGCACCCCCGGGTCCTTGACCAGGACGAAGGTCCACGGCTGCTGGTGCGCCCCGGAGGGAGCGGTGGCCGCGCAGGCGACGGCGTCGCGGACGACCCGGTCGGGGACCGGGTCCGGGGAGAAGCGGCGTACGGTGCGCCGCTCGTCCATCCGGGCCCGCAGCTCCGCCGCGCGCGCGAGGGATTCCTCGCTCGGCATGCGCGCGGGACGGTAGGCGACGGGCCGGTAGGGCTGGCCATGGGTCGGGGTCCACTGCTGGGTACGGGGCGACATGGGCAGATCTTCACGCGGAGGGAACCCCTGAGGCCAGAGTCGCGTCCCTGACGACTGTCCGATGTGTACTGACAGGGGGGCTATGACCGTGACGAACGTCGGTCGATTCGTGGAGTGGGAAGGCTGCTCCAACGCCCGCGACCTCGGCGGCCTCGGGGCCCTGCCACCCGGGGTCCTGGTACGGGCGGACAGCCTCGACGGGCTCACCGCCCGGGGCTGGACCACCCTGGCTGCGCACGGCGTGCGGACCGTCATCGACCTGCGCAACGACGATGAGCGGGGCGTGGACCACGTACCCCGCCCGGCCGGGATCAACACGTCGGCGATCCCGCTCGACGGCATCGAGCACCGGGACTTCTGGGACGTGTGGTGGGGCACTGCGGGTTTCGCGACCCCCGCGTATTTCCGGCCTTTCCTGGACCGTTTCCCCGACCGGGTCGCCACCGTCGCGCGCGCCGTCGCCGACGCCCCGCCGGGCGCGGTGGTCTTCCACTGCGGCCTGGGCCGCGACCGCACCGGGATCGTCGCGCTCGTCCTGCTGCGGCTCGCGGGCGCGAGCGCCGAGGAGATCGCCGACGACCACGCGCTGAGCGAGCCGCGCGTCCGCGCCCGGTACGCGGCCGAGGGCCGGCCCTACGACGCCACCGGGATCGAGGAGTACCTCACCGGACTCGGCACCACCGCCCACGCCCTCGCCCGCGACGCCGCCCACCGGCTGGACGCGGAGGCCTACCTGCGCGCGGCGGGCCTGACCGGGGCCGAGCTGGGGCGGCTCCGCGGCAGGCTCCGGGGGCGTTGATACCGTCCCCGGATGGAGACCTGGGACGCACGCGCCGTACGGGAGCGGCTGCGGGAGAAGGCCGCGCTGGACCCGGGGCACACCCGGCACGGGGCGCGCACGCACCGGTACGCGCTGGCCGCCCCGCTCGCCCCGGCGGGGCCCGCCCACGGGCTGCTGCCGCTGGTCACCCCGCGCCCGGAGGCGGCGGCCGGGGAGGAATGGGCGGTGGACGGGGAGTGGAAGGACGACCGGCGGCCGGGCCGTGCGGCGACGCCCTTCCCGCCGGCCGCGCCGCGCACCGGGCCCCTCGGCCGCGCGGCCGAGGAGCTGACCGCGGGCACGCTCACCCTCGCCGAGGAGGGCTGCGGGACGTACCTGAGGCTGGTCCTGAACGGCCCGTACGCCGGACAGGTGTGGCGGCTGGACCCGGACTGGGGCGGATTCGTCCCCGCCGCCCCCGACTTCCGCACCTGGTACACCGACTGGCTGGAGACGCCGTGACCGTACGCCTCGTCCACACCGCCGAACTGCGCGCCGAGGAGCTGCGCGCGATCCGGGAGCTGCTCGACGTCGCCTTCGCGGGGGACTTCGGCGACGAGGACTTCGAGCACGCCCTCGGCGGCGTGCACGCCCTGCTCCACCGGGACGGGGAGCTCGTCGCGCACGGCAGCGTCGTCCAGCGCCGGGTGCTGCACCGGGGCCGCGCCCTGCGCACCGGGTACGTGGAGGCCGTGGCGGTACGGCCCGGTCTGCGCCGCGCCGGACTGGGCGGGGCGGTGATGGCCGGCCTGGAGGGGGTGATCGGGCGGGCCCATGTGCTCGGCGCCCTGTCCGCCTCCGAGGCCGGGGCCGCCCTGTACGCGGGCCGCGGCTGGCGCCTCCACCCCGGGCCCGTCGGAGTGCTCGGCCCGGACGGCCCCGTGCGGCTCCCCGACGAGGAGGGCTCGACGTACGTGTGGACGCCGCCCGGCGGGGCCGTGCTGGACCCGGCCGGGCGGCTCGACTTCGACTGGCGCGACGGCGACGTGCTCTAGACCCGACAGGGCCCGGTCAAGACCCGGCTAGGACCCGGCTAGGACCCGGAGACGCTCGCGGCGCCCGTCTCGATGTGGCCGGTGTAGCGGCGCGACCAGGTGCCGTCGGAGTCCGCCAGGATCGTGAAGTCGTACCAGCCCTTGCTGTACGCGACCGCGTTGAAGAAGTCCTCGCGCGAGGAGTTCGCCGGGACGGTGTACGTCCACGGCCCGTCCGTGCGGTAGGCGTTCGAGCGGACGGTGAAGGTGACCGGCGAGGCGGACGCGTTCGTCATCTTGAACCAGATGGCCATCTTGCCGGTGCCCGACTCGACCGCGAAGCGGGCGGCGACCTCCAGGGACTTGCCCACCTTGGTCGCGTCGCCGATGAAGCGGCGCAGGAAGCGGTTCGGCCCGTACATGGAGATGTCGTACTTGCCGGATCCGCTGCCGAGGCCGATGGAGAACCAGTCCGCGGCGGTGGTGCCGGGGTCGACCGTGTACTGCCAGGCGGTGGTGTCCCGGTACTGGTGCGGGTGGATGGAGAAGTGCGCCGCCTGCTTCGCCTGGGCGCCCTGGTTGGTCATCGAGAACCAGGCCGTGATCTGGCCGGCCGTCCCGAACTCGAAGCGGTCCAGGTTGCCGTTGACCTGGTACGGGAGCGCCCGCGCCGGGCGCGTTCCGGGCTCCTGCGCCGGGAGGGAGTTGTCCTGGGGGGCCGGGTTGGGCAGCGGGCCGCAGGTCGCCTGCCCGATCACCTTGGCGGTCGACGGCAGGCCCGAGGGGACCCCGTAGACGGGGTGCGCGAAGTCGAAGACGCCGGTCAGGTCGCCGACCACCTTGCGGCGCCAGGGGCTGATGTTGGGACAGGCGGCCGGAGTGCCCAGGGCCGTCGTCCAGGTCTCCATGAAACGGAGCACCGAGGTGTGGTCGAAGACCTCGGAGCTGACCCAGCCGCCCCGGGTCCACGGCGACATCACGAGCATCGGGACGCGGAAGCCGAGGCCGATCGGGACGCCGTCGAGGTACTCGCCGGCGGAGCCGGGCGGGGCGACCGGCGGCGGAACGTGGTCGAAGAAGCCGTCGTTCTCGTCGTAGTTGAGGAACAGGACGGTGGAGTCGAAGACCTCCGGGTTCGCGGCGAGCGCCCTGTAGACCAGGTCCACGAAGTGCGCGCCGTCGCCGGGCGGGGCGTACGGGTGCTCGGAGAAGGCCTCGTTCGCCACCACCCAGGAAACCTGCGGCAGGGTGCCGGCGACGACGTCGGCGCGGATGGCGGCGGCGATGTCGTCCGGGGTGGAGCCGGTGACCTTGGGGACCGAGGCCATGCCCCGGTCCCACAGCGGGTCGCCGGGCTTGGCGTCGGTGAACTGCTTGAAGTAGGCGAGGCCGTTGTCCCCGTAGTTGTCCTGCGCGTTCTGGTAGACCTTCCAGGTCATCCCGGCCCGCTGGAGGGCCTCCGCGTACGTCTCCCAGGTCAGCCCGGACTCCTCGCCGCCGTCCTTGCTGCCCGCCTCGACCTTTCCGCTCCACAGGAAGGTGCGGTTGGGGCCGGTGGCGCTGAGAGTGGAGCAGAAGTAGGCGTCGCAGATCGTGTAGTTGTCGGCGAGCCCGTAGTGGAAGGGGATGTCCCCGCGGTCCAGGTAGCCGAGGGTGTGGGTCTTGCCGACGCCGAGGACCCAGTTGTCCATCCGGCCCTTGTTCCAGGCCGCGTGCTGCGAGGTCCAGCTGTGCGGGAGGTCGCCGGTGCACTGGGCCAGGGTCTCGCCGTCGGCGCCGCCGGCCGCCGGGGTGGCGGACAGCTTCCACGGGTACTGGCGGCCGCCCCAGTTGGGCTGGTTGAACGTACCCCAGCCGCCCGGGATGTTGCCGGAGGCGCGGTCGCCGAAGCCGCGGACGCCCTTCAGCCTGCCGAAGTAGTGGTCGAAGCTGCGGTTCTCCTGCATCAGGATCACCACGTGCTTCACATCGGTGATCGTGCCGGTCGCGGCGGCCGCGGCGGCCGTCGTCGGCGTGATCGCGGGCAGGGTCGCCCCTGCCACGAGCCCGGCGCCGATTCCCACGAAACCTCTGCGGCTGATCGGTGTCACTGGTTGCTCGCCTCCAACTCAAGTGCCCCGCTGGCACATTGACGGCAAGCGTGGCGGCAACCCCTGCAAAGGTCTACATCCCTGCGGTAAGAACTCGGTGAACATCCGGCTGGCCGGATTCAGTCCTTGAGACGGACCAGCATCTTGCCCAGGTTCTCCCCACGGAGTACGCCCAGGAAGGCCTCCACGGTCCGGTCGAATCCCTGGACAACGGTGGTGTCGGTGCTCACCCGCCCGCTGCGCAGGTGGGGGACCAGGAAGTCCTCCAGCTCGTCCTGCAGATTGGTGTGATTTCGAACCAATACCCCCTCCAGGCGAAGCGACTTGTGTACGACCTCGAAGAGGTTGCGGGGTGCGGCGGGGGAACGGTCGCCGTTGTACATCGAGATCCCGCCGACCCAGGCGATCCGCCCGTACTCCCGCAGGACATCGATCGCACCCTCCAGGTGGTCTCCGCCCACGTTGTCCACGTAGACGTCGATTCCCTCCGGGGCGGCCTTCGCCAGCTGCTCGCCGACCGGCCCGTCGTGGTAGTCGAAGGCCGCGTCGAAGCCGAGGACCTCGGTGAGGTGGCGGACCTTGGCCGCCGAGCCCGCGCTGCCGATGATCCGGCGGGCGCCGAGCAGCCGGGCGATGTGCCCGGTGGCCGTGCCGACCCCGCCCGCGGCGGCCGAGACGAAGAGGTCCTCGCCCTCGCGCAGGGCTGCCGTCCGGGTGAGCGCGGCGTACGCGGTCAGGCCGGTCCCGCCCAGGACGGACAGGTACGCCTCCAGGGGAACGCCCGCGTGGCCGCGCAGCTTGCGCGTGCCGTCCACCCCCAGGGTGACCAGGGCGTGGGTGCGCCAGCCCGAGCGGTGGAAGACCAGGTCGCCCTCGGCCAGGCCCGGATCGCGGGAGGCGGTCACCCGGCCCACCGAGCGGCCTTCGAGGGGGGAGTGGAGGTCGAAGCCGCCCTCGCCCCCGTCCATCATCCCCCGGTGGTACGGGTCCACCGACAGCAGCAGGTTGTCCACCAGTGCGGTGCCCGGGGCGGGTTCGGGAACGGGATGGGAGACGTGGGTGAACCCGGAGGGGGAGGGGAAACCGGTGGGGCGGGCGGTCAGGTGGACGGAGGAAGCGGTGCGCGTGGTCATGGGGACGACCGTAGGAAGGAATCCCGCGGCCGGGCAGGGGGTTGGCCTCATGCAAGCCGTGCACCCATGAGCACGGCTCATATGCCGAGGTGGGAACCCCGTGACCGAGCTCGCCCCGCAGGAACTGAGGGTGCTGGTCGCCGTCGCCGAGACGGGTGGCTTCTCCGCCGCCGCGAACCGGCTCGGCATCACCCAGTCGGCCGTCTCCCACTCGGTGCGCGGCAGCGAGGCCAAGGTCGGCGCGGTGCTCTTCGACCGCGGGCGCACCGGCGCCTCGCCCACCCCGGCGGGGGAGCGGGCCGTGGCGCTGGGCCGGCGCATCCTGCGGCTCTACGAGGTGCTGGGCGCGGAGGCCCGCGCCGCCGGCCGGGCCCCCGCCGGGCCGGCGGCGGCGGACGGGGTCCTGCGCATCGCCGCCTTCCGCAGCGCGGCCCTGCACCTGCTGCCGCCCGCGCTGGAACGGCTGACCGCACGGCACCCCGGGATCCGGCCCGAGGTCAGGGTGGTGCGCGAACTCGGCGCCGGGACCGCGGGGGAGGTGGCGGCGGGGCGGGCGGACCTCGCAATCGCGACCCTGGGCGCGCCCGGCGACGTACCGCCGGCCGGGGGGTCCGCCGGGCCGTCCACCGGTCAGCCTTCCGGGCTGCCTTCCGGTCTGCCGGACGGCCTGCTGAGCGGGGAGCTCACCCGGGAGGCCTACTCCCTCGTCCACCCCTTCGGGCACCCCGACCCGAAAGCGCTGCCGCTGCTGGACTGGGACGAGAACTGCGGCTCCTACACCCGGAACTGGTGGCGGGCCCAGGACTGGATCCCGCGGGCCACCGTGAAGGCCGAGGACGACGCCATGGTGCTGACCATGGTCGGCCGGGGGCTGGGCATGGCGATCCTGCCGGAGCTGTCGCTGCGCGAGGCCACGGACGCCGTTGAGATCGCCGGATTGGGCCCTGAGGGGCCGGTGAGATGCGTGGGATACGTCACCACACCGGAATTGGCGTCGACTCTCGCCGTCAGGGCTCTGATCAGGGAACTCAGGGCCGACAGGGGCTGAGAGCGGAGCCTCCGGAAGGGGTCTTCCGGGGGCTCGGGCGTCTCAGATAGTAGGAAGTCCGAGTAATTGCCGAGACATACAGCCGCACCTGGCCTAGCTTTGTAGAAGCCGAACGTCTCGCTGATCCAGCGAATGGCGGTCGATAGCGCGCGCCCCTGGGCAGGCAACCCCTGCCGCGCCGCTTCCCGCCTCTTCCGGCGCCTTGAAGGAACCCCTCATCCGTGGCCCCGCCACGCCGTGATCTCAAGGAGTCGATCACCATGACCCCCACCTCCGCCGCCACCCGTCGCGTCCGCCACTCCTCCCCGGCCGACGCCGACCGCAAGAACGCCGCGGCCGCCCTCCAGCGCGCGCTGGACCGCCGCGACAACGGCGGCTCGACCGGCCACTGATCCCAGGGGCCCGCGGACCCCGCCCACTGATCCCACCGGCCCGCGGCCACACCGGCCGCCCGCGGCACATCGCGTCCACGGTGGACCATTGGTCCACATGGTGGACGCGATATGTCTGAGGGCTGGGACACGGAGTACGGTTCCGTCATGTCGACCAGCATCAATCTCGCAGTGATCCCCGGTGATGGCATCGGCCAGGAAGTCGTGGCTCAGGGCCTCAAGGTCCTTACCGCGGTCCTGCCCCAGGATGCGAAGCTGGAGACCAAGGAGTACGACCTCGGCGCCCAGCGCTGGCACCGCACCGGTGAGACCCTCCCGGACGCGGAGCTCGAAGCGCTCAAGCACCACGACGCGATCCTGCTCGGAGCCATCGGTGACCCCTCGGTCCCGTCCGGCGTCCTGGAGCGCGGTCTGCTGCTGAAGCTCCGCTTCGCCTTCGACCACTTCATCAACCTGCGCCCCTCGAAGCTCTTCCCCAACACGGCCACCCCGCTCGCCGGCCGTCCGGAGATCGACTTCGTCGTGGTCCGCGAGGGCACCGAGGGCCCGTACACCGGCAACGGCGGCAGCCTGCGCACCGGCACCCCCGCCGAGGTGGCCACCGAGGTCAGCATCAACACCGCGTACGGCGTGGAGCGCGTCGTCCGTGACGCGTACGAGCGGGCCAATGCCCGCCCGCGCAAGAAGCTGACGCTGGTCCACAAGAACAACGTCCTCGTGTACGCGGGCCACATGTGGAAGAACATCTTCGACAAGGTGGGCCAGGAGTACCCCGAGGTCACCACGGACTACCTGCACGTCGACGCCGCGACGATCTTCTTCGTCACGCAGCCCGAGCGTTTCGACGTCATCGTCACGGACAACCTCTTCGGCGACATCCTCACCGACCTGGCCGCCGCCGTGACCGGCGGGATCGGCCTGGCCGCCTCCGGGAACATCAACCCGACCGGCGCCTTCCCGTCGATGTTCGAGCCCGTCCACGGCTCGGCCCCCGACATCGCGGGCACCGGCAAGGCCGACCCGACCGCGACGATCCTCTCCGTCGCCCTCCTGCTGCGCCACCTCGGCCACGAGGCCGAGGCCGTCCGCATCGAGGACGCCGTCTCCGCCGACCTGGCCGAGCGCGACGGGACCTTCCGCTCCACCGACGCGATCGGCGACGCCCTCGCCGCACGCGTAGCCGGCTGACCCGGCAGCTCCACCTCAGGAAGCCGCAGGGTCGCGACCACCGGACCCGGCGGCTTCTCCTGTGCGGCCCCGGGTGCCACCATCTCCCCTGGGCCGCAATCACCCCGTTTCACCGGAGCCCCCTCGCGCGCGATAATCGAACGCGAGGCCGCGGAAAACGGGGAAGCTCGGACGTCCTGGTACGCATGAGCGCGGTCCGCCATACACAACGGTGAAGGACAAGCACTCATGACGACGCCCACGATCGAGCTCAAGCCCTCCTCGAACCCGCTGTCCGACGCGGAGCGCGAGGCGATCCTGGCCAGCCCCGGCTTCGGCCGCCACTTCACCGATCACATGGTGACGATCAAGTGGACGGAAGGCCGCGGCTGGCACGACGCCGAGCTGGTCCCCTACGCGCCGCTGTCGATGGACCCGGCGAACATGACCCTGCACTACGCGCAGACGATCTTCGAGGGCCTCAAGGCCTACAAGCAGCCCGACGGCACCGTCGCCACCTTCCGCCCCCGGGCCAACGCCGAGCGCTTCCAGGCCTCCGCCCGGCGCATGGCGATGCCGGAGCTGCCGACCGAGCTGTTCATCGAGGCCTGTGACGCCCTCATCAAGCAGGACAGCGCCTGGGTGCCGGACTCCGGCGAGGCCTCCCTGTACCTGCGGCCGTTCATGTTCGCGTCCGAGGTCGGCCTGGGTGTCCGCCCGGCCAACGAGTTCCTCTTCATGGTCATCGCCTCGCCCGCCGGCGCGTACTTCCCCGGTGGCGTCAAGCCCGTCTCCGTCTGGCTCTCCGAGGAGTACGTCCGCGCCGTCAAGGGCGGCACCGGCGCCGCCAAGACCGGCGGCAACTACGCGGCCTCCCTCGTCGCCCAGGCCCAGGCCGCCTCGCACGGCTGCGACCAGGTCGTCTGGCTGGACGCCGTCGAGCACCGCTGGATCGAGGAGATGGGCGGCATGAACCTGTACTTCGTGTACGAGGACCGCATCGTCACCCCGGAGCTGACCGGCTCGCTCCTGCCGGGCATCACCCGCGACTCACTCCTCACCATCGCCCGCGACCTCGGCTACACCGCCGAGGAGGGCCGCATCACCACCGAGGACTGGAAGCGCGACAACGAGAACGGCACCCTCACCGAGGTGTTCGCCTGCGGCACCGCCGCCGTCATCACCCCGGTCGGCTCGGTCAAGTCCGAGCGGGCCAACTGGACCCAGGGCGACGGCGAGCCCGGCGAGGTCACCATGAAGCTCCGCAAGGCGCTCCTCGACCTCCAGACGGGCCGCACCGCCGACACCCACGGCTGGATGCACCCGCTCGGCTAGGCACGGCCAGGCACCGCGAAGGACCCGTTGCGCACGAAGGCCCGCGCCTCCCGATCCGGGGGCGCGGGCCTTCGTACGTCCGGCGGGGGAGGGCCTCACACGGTGGCCGCTTCCTCCACGGCGGGTGCCGGGGCGGGGGCGACGGCGGGCGCGGTGCGGGCGGTCAGGGCCGTGTAGACGAGGCCGCCGGCCAGGCCGGAGAAGATGAAGGAGCAGTCCACCCCGCCGGTCAGGGCGAGCAGCGGGCCCTCGTAGAAGGGGGTGCTCACGGCGAGCAGGCCGACACCGGCGCCGATCGCCCAGGAGGCGGTGGCGCGCGGGTTCCAGCCGCCGCGGTACCAGTAGATCCCGCCCACCGAACGGCGGTTGAAGACCTGGAGGGCGTCGGCGTCGTACTGCCCGCGGCAGCGCACGAAGCCGATCAGCGTGATCACGGCCCACGGGGTGCCGATGGCGGTCAGCAGCAGGACGAAGGAGGTCATCGCGGACTGCACGTTCCACTCGAAGGAGCCGACGAAGACGAAGGCGGTGGCGACGGCGGCGGCGATCACGGTGGCCTTCGTGCGGGTGGCCTTGGGGACGATCGCGTCGAGGTCGAGGCCCATGGAGTACAGCATCAGTCCGGCGTTGCCCACGGAACCCGCCGCGGCCGCGACGAGCAGCGGGAGCAGGTACCAGAACGGCGAGGCGGCGACGAGCGGCCCGGCGTAGTCCGTGGAGCCCGCCCTGGCGGCGAGCGCGGTGTAGGTGCCGAACAGCTGCGGTACGAGCAGGCCCACCAGCAGGCCGAGGGCGGTGGCCCAGAACACCTTGCGGGGGTTGTGCTTGGCGGGGGAGACGTAGCGGGTGTAGTCGCCGAGGAGGGTGATGAAGGCGACGGGACCGCTGAGTCCGGCGGCGACGGCGGCGAGCAGCCAGGTCGGCCAGAAGGAGCCGAGGAGGTACGAGGCCTCCGGCGCGGCGGTGGTGAAGTCGGGGGCGTAGGCATAGACGCCGATGGCCAGCAGGACCACCATGCCGATGGACAGGACCTTGCTCATGCGCAGCAGCAGCCGGTAGCCGAACACGGCCCCGACAACGGTACACGCGGCGAGTACGCCGTACATCGCGGCCCGCGTGACGCCGTTGTCCGGAAGCCCGATGAGCCGGGACAGGACGCCGGCCATCACGTCGCCGCCGATCCACAGGGTGAGCGCCGTGTAGCCGAGGGAGAGCAGCAGGCCCACGATCGAGCCGACGAGCCGCCCGCGGACGCCGAACTGGGCGCCGCTGGAGGTGGAGAGGTTCGTCGCCGTGCGCAGGGACACCAGTGCCAGCGGCGCGGTCACCGCGATTCCGACGACGGTGCCGGTCACGATGGCGGTGAGCGAGGGCCACAGCCCCAGTCCGAAGGACGGGGGCAGCCAGCCGAAGACGATCACACCGAGGCAGAGGTTGGAGCCGAGGAGGATCGAGATCAGGTCACGGGGACCGCTCGTCCGCTCCTCCTCCGGGATGGTGTCGACTCCGCGCTGTTCGATGGGCATGGGGGGACTCCCTTGGCAGGGCGGGGGATGGTCACGCAATTGTTTGAGCGACACTCAATGTGACTCAGGCCCTGCCCTCAGGTCAATGATTCCCAGCGAGGAAATGAAGAGTTAGAGTGATGCTCTAACCCATCGACTCAAAAGGTGGTGGATCGGCGTGCGGCTGACCCCTACGGAGCGCGATCGGCTGCTGCTGCGCAGCGCCGCGGAACTGGCCAGGGCCCGGCGGGCCCGGGGTCTGCGGCTCAACGTCCCCGAGGCGACGGCGCTGGTCGCGGACACGGTCTGCGAGGCCGCGCGCGACGGCAAGCGCCTGGCGGAGGCCATCGAGGAGGCCCGGAGCGTCCTGGGCCCCGACGACGTGCTGCCCGGCGTGGCCGACGTGGTCACCGAGGTGCACGTGGAGGCCGTCTTCGACGACGGATCCCGCCTCGCGGTGGTCTCGTCCCCGATCCGCGACGCGGCCTCGCTCGGCGAGGACGCCCCGGGCGCGGTCGTACCGGGCCCCGGCGCCCCCCAGCCGGAGCCGGCCCTGCACCTGCGGGTGCGCAACACCGCCCCCGTGCCGGTGAGCGTCACCTCGCACTTCCACTTCTTCGAGGCCAACCCGCGCCTCGACTTCGACCGCGCCGCGGCCTACGGGATGCGGCTGTGCGTCCCGGCCGGGTCCTCGGTGCGCTTCGACCCGCACGGCGAGGTCGAGGTCGGTCTGGTCCCGATCGGCGGCGACCGGATCGCGATCGGTTTCGCGGGCCTGGTCGACGGCCCGCTGGACGCCCCCGGCGCGAAGGCGGAGGCCCTGCGCCGGGCCGCTGCCTGCGGCTACCTGGGCGTGGCCGACACCGCCGGAGGCGCCCCGGAAGGAGACCGGGCGTGAGCCGTCAGACCCCCCACACCGACCACAGCGCGCACTGCGCGCCCGGCAGCCGGCACATCGACCCGCACGAGTACGCGTCCGTCTTCGGCCCCCGCGCCGGGGACCGGGTCCGGCTCGGCGACTCGGGGCTGACCGTCCGGGTGGAGTCCGACTCCCAGAGGCCGGGTGACGAGTTCCTGGCCGGCTTCGGCAAGACCGCCCGTGACGGCCTGCACCTGAAGGCCGCCGCCGTCCGCGAGACCTGTGACGTCGTGATCAGCAACGTCCTCGTGATCGACGCGGTGCTGGGCATCCGCAAGGTGTCCATCGGCATCCGCGAGGGCCGCATCCACGCGATCGGCCGGGCCGGCAACCCCGACACCCTCGACGGGGTCGACGTGGTCGTCGGCACCGGCACGAGCATCGTCTCCGGCGAGGGCATGATCGCCACCGCCGGAGCCGTCGACACCCACGTCCACCTGCTCTCCCCGCGCATCATGGAGGCCTCGCTCGCCGCGGGTGTCACCACGATCATCGGCCAGGAGTTCGGCCCGGTCTGGGGCGTCGGCGTCAACTCCCCGTGGGCGCTCAAGCACGCCTTCAACGCGTTCGACGCGTGGCCCGTCAACATCGGCTTCCTGGCCCGCGGGTCCTCCTCGGACGCGGCTCCGCTGGTCGAGGCGCTGGCCGAGGGCGGGGCGTGCGGGTTCAAGGTCCACGAGGACATGGGTGCGCACACCCGCGCGCTGGACACCGCGCTGCGGGTGGCCGAGGAGCACGACGTGCAGGTGGCCCTGCACAGCGACGGCCTCAACGAGTGCCTCTCCGTCGAGGACACCCTGCGCGTCCTGGACGGGCGGACCATCCACGCCTTCCACATCGAGGGCTGCGGCGGCGGGCACGTCCCCAACGTGCTCAAGATGGCGGGCGTGCCGAACGTCATCGGCTCCTCCACCAACCCGACCCTGCCCTTCGGACGGGACGCCGTCGCCGAGCACTACGGGATGATCGTCTCCGTCCACGACCTCAAGCCGGACCTCCCCGGCGACGCCGCCATGGCCCGCGACCGCATCCGCGCCGGGACCATGGGAGCCGAGGACGTCCTGCACGACCTGGGCGCGATCGGCATCACCTCCTCCGACGCCCAGGGCATGGGCCGCGCGGGCGAGACGATCCGCCGCACCTTCGCCATGGCCGCGAAGATGAAGGGCGAGCTCGGTCCGCTGGACGGCGACGGCGAGGGCGACGACAACGCCCGGGTCCTGCGCTACATGGCCAAGCTCACCATCAACCCGGCCATCGCCCACGGCCTGGCCCACGAGATCGGCTCCATCGAGATCGGCAAGCTCGCCGACATCGTCCTGTGGCGCCCGGCCTTCTTCGGCGCCAAGCCCCAGCTGGTCCTCAAGTCCGGCTTCCCCGCGTACGGAGTCACCGGCGACCCCAACGCCGCCACCGACACCTGCGAACCTCTCGTCCTCGGCCCGCAGTTCGGCTCCTACGGGGCCACCGCCGCCGACATCTCCGTCGCCTTCGTCTCCGCCGCGGCGGCTGCGCTCGGCTCCGACGAGATGCCCACCCGCCGCCGCCGGGTCGCCGTCCGCGGCACCCGCGGCATCGGCCCCCGCGACCTCCTCCTCAACTCCCGGGTGGGCGCGGTCGATGTGGACGCGCGCAGCGGACTGGTCTCCCTCGACGGAGAACCGCTGCGCTCCGAAGCCGCCGAGTCGGTCTCCCTCAACCGCCTGTACTTCCTGTGAAGCCCGTAAGGACGCGTGCCATGACCACGAACAAGCCCACCGCCGACGGATTCCGGATGCCCGCCGAGTGGACCCCCCACGAGCGCACCTGGATGGCGTGGCCCAGCCCCAACCCCACGTTCACCAACGAGCGGGAGCTCGCCGAGGCCCGCGAGGCATGGGGCGCCGTCGCCCGCGCGGTGCGCTGCTACGAGCCCGTGACCCTCGTCGTCTCCCCGGGCGACGCCGACTCGGCGCGCGCGATCGTCGGCGAGGACGTCCAGCTGGTCGAGCGGGAACTCGACGACGCCTGGATGCGAGACATCGGCCCGACCTTCGTCACCAACGACGCCGGCGAGCTGGCGGCCGTCGACTGGACCTTCAACGGCTGGGGCGCCCAGGAGTGGGCCCGCTGGGACCACGACGAGAAGATCGCCCGGCACGTCTCCGACCTCGCGGGCACCCGTACGTACAGCACCCGCCTGGTCAACGAGGGCGGCGCGATCCACGTCGACGGCGAGGGCACCGTGCTCCTGACCGACACCGTGCAGCTCGGCGAGGGGCGCAACCCCGGCTGGACCCGCCAGCAGGTCGAGGCCGAGATCCACGCCCACCTCGGCACCACCAAGGCCATCTGGCTCCCGTACGGCCTGGCCGGCGACTACGGCACCTACGGCACCCAGGGCCACGTGGACATCGTCGCCGCCTTCGCCCGCCCCGGCGTGGTCATGGTCCACGCCCAGCCGGACCCCGCCCACCCGGACCACGAGCGCTGCAAGACCATCGCCGCGATCCTGCGCGCCTCCACCGACGCCCGCGGCCGGCAGCTGGAGGTCGTGGAGATCCCCGCGCCGACCGTGCTGGAGGAGGACGGGGAATGGGTGGACTACTCGTACATCAACCACTACCTCTGCAACGGCGGCGTGGTGCTGTGCTCCTTCGACGACCCGCGTGACGAGGAGGCCGCGGAAATCTTCCGCGCTCTGTTCCCGGAGCGGACCGTGACGCTCGTTGACGCACGTACGATTTTCGCCGGGGGCGGCGGTATCCACTGCATCACCCAGCAGCAGCCGAAGGTCTGACCCACGGACCGCAGGCGAACCTCGTGAAGGAGTGGCCCATGGTGGCGGGTGGAGTACCGGTACGGGCGGCGCGCAAGAACGCGCCCCCGCGCGAGGACGTACTCGTCGCCGCCATGGCCACGATCGCCGAGCGCGGACTGGACGGTCTGACCATGGCCGGCCTCGGCCGCCAGGTCGGGATGAGCAGCGGCCACCTCCTCTACTACTTCGGCAGCAAGGACGAGCTCCTGCTGCGGACCCTGGAGTGGAGCGAGGCGGCGCTGGGCACCGAGCGGCGGGCCCTGCTGTCCCGTCCCGGCACGGCACGCGCCCGCATCGGGGCCTACGTGGACCTCTACGTGCCCGACGGCCCCCGGGACCCGCACTGGACCCTGTGGCTGGAGGTCTGGAACCGCTCCCAGAACGCCGGGCCCCAGGAACGCGAACGGCAGGCCGCCATCGAGGGCGCCTGGCACCGCGACCTGGTCGCCCTCCTCGCCGAGGGCATCTCGCGCGGCGAGTTCCGCCCGGTGGACGCCGAGCGCGTCGCGGCCCGCCTGCGGGCCCTGCTCGACGGATTCAGCATCCAGCTGGCCGTCGGCCTGCCGGGGATCGGGCGCGAGGACATCCTCGGACACGTGGCCGAGTACCTCGCGGAAGCCCTGGTGGCGCAGGCCTGACCGGGCGGCCGGCCCGGCTGCCGGACGGGACTGCCCGGATGCTGAGACCGGCGTCCACGGGCGACGGACTGTGTGGCACACTGCGGGCGTGCCTGCTCAGCTCATGATTATGGACAGCAGCGCGCCGGTCCTCTGTGACCGCTGAAACCGTGGAAGACCTTCGCGGCAGCGGCCACCGTGCCCCAGACCCGCGCGCAGACCTCTCGCACCCGCGAGGGGTCTTTTCGTTTCCCGGCTCCAAAACCACGCCGGGCCGGCAGCGCGCGATGATGGGGGCAGTGGATCCCGGGCTTCCGGAACCACTCATCCGACAGGAGTCAGATCAGCATGACGACGACAGAGGCGACGGAGCCGACAGCGGCCCTCGATGACAGCTTCCACGTCTTCGACACCACCCTGCGCGACGGCGCCCAGCGTGAGGGCATCAACCTCACGGTCGCGGACAAGCTGACCATCGCACGGCACCTGGACGACTTCGGCGTGGGCTTCATCGAGGGCGGCTGGCCCGGCGCCAACCCCCGCGACACCGAGTTCTTCGCCCGCGCCCGCGCCGAGATCGACTTCAAGAACGCCCAGCTCGTCGCCTTCGGAGCCACCCGTCGGGCCGGCGGCTCCGCCGCCTCGGACCCGCAGGTCCGCGCCCTCCTGGAATCCGGCGCCCCGGTGATCACCCTGGTCGCCAAGTCCCACGACCGGCACGTCGAACTCGCGCTGCGCACCACCCTCGAAGAGAACCTGGAGATGGTCCGGGACACCGTCTCCCACCTCGTCGCCCAGGGCCGCCGCGTCTTCGTCGACTGCGAGCACTTCTTCGACGGCTACCGCGCCAACGCCGAGTACGCCAAGTCCGTGGTCCGCACCGCGCACGAGGCCGGCGCCGACGTCGTGATCCTCTGCGACACCAACGGCGGCATGCTCCCCGCCCAGATCACCGCCGTCGTCGCGACGGTCCTCGCGGACACCGGGGCCCGCCTCGGCATCCACGCCCAGGACGACACCGGCTGCGCCGTCGCCAACACCCTGGCCGCCGTCGACGCGGGCGCCACGCACGTGCAGTGCACCGCGAACGGCTACGGCGAGCGCGTCGGCAACGCCAACCTCTTCCCCGTCGTCGCCGCACTGGAGATCAAGTACGGCCGCAAGGTGCTCCCCGCGGGCGCCCTCGCCGAGATGACCCGCATCTCGCACGCCATCGCCGAGGTCGTCAACCTCACCCCCTCCACGCACCAGCCCTACGTGGGCGTCTCCGCCTTCGCGCACAAGGCGGGCCTGCACGCCTCGGCCATCAAGGTCGACCCCGACCTCTACCAGCACATCGATCCCGAGCGCGTCGGCAACACCATGCGGATGCTGGTCTCCGACATGGCCGGCCGGGCCTCCATCGAGCTCAAGGGCAAGGAGCTCGGCGTCGACCTCGGAGGGGACCGCGCGCTGATCTCCCGGGTCGTCGAGCGGGTCAAGGAGCGGGAGCTCCAGGGCTACACCTACGAGGCCGCCGACGCCTCCTTCGAACTGCTGCTGCGCGCCGAGGTCGAGGGCCGGGCCCGCAAGTACTTCCGTACGGAGTCCTGGCGCGCGATCGTCGAGGACCGCCCCGACGGCACCCACGCCAACGAGGCCACCGTCAAGCTGTGGGCCAAGGGCGAGCGGATCGTCGCCACGGCGGAGGGCAACGGTCCCGTCAACGCCCTGGACCGGGCCCTGCGCGTGGCCCTCGAACGCTTCTACCCGCAGCTCGCCAAGTTCGAGCTCATCGACTACAAGGTCCGCATCCTGGAGGGCAAGCACGGCACGGAGTCCACGACCCGCGTCCTGATCTCCACGACGGACGGCACCCGGGAGTGGTCCACGGTCGGCGTCGCCGAGAACGTGATCGCCGCGTCCTGGCAGGCCCTGGAGGACGCCTTCACCTTCGGCCTCCTGCACGCGGGCGTCGAACCGGCGGAGTAGGCGCCCCGGGGCGGGATGCCGGGTCGTAGATGCTCCCTTATGTCCAGCTCACACAGGAAACATCCGGTTCAGGTAGCGTCTTGGGCATGAGGACCAGGCTGATTTCCGTGCGCTTCCGACCGTTGCTGGCCGGCCTGCTGCTGGCCCTGTCGGCGACCGCTGTCGCGGTCGCCCCACAGGCGTCGGCGGCCACCGGGGTTTCCGCCGTCGGCGAGGCCCTGAAGGAGGGGCCCGTCTACGTCGACCCCGGGGCGCGGGCGCAGCTGTCCCAGAGCCAGGCCGACGCGCTGGCGAAGAAGATCAAGGACGCGGGCAAGCCGGTGTTCGTCGCCGTGCTCCCGAACACGGCCGAGTTCCCGCAGGACAAGGTGCTCGGCGCCGTCCGCGCCGAGACCGGGATCACCGGCCTGTACGCGGTCCGCCTCGGCGACGGCTTCAACGCCGGCGCCGACCGGACGGTGATGCCCGGCAACGCCGTCCGCAACCTCACCGGCGCCGTCAAGACCGGCACCCCGGTGGACGCGAACACCCAGCTCAACAACTTCGTCGACCAGGCCCTCACCCAGGTCAAGGGCGCGGCCCCGGCGTCCTGGGGCGGCGCCGCCGCGGACGGCGGCTTCTCCACCGGCGCGCTGATAGGACTCGGCGCGGTCGCGCTGGTCGGCGGCGGCGGTGCGTACGCGCTGGTGAAGCGCAACCGCCGGCAGAAGGAGGAGGCGCGCCGCGAGGCCATCGCCCGCCTGGGCGTGGTCGTGGACGAGGACATCACCGCCTTCGGCGAGGAGCTCGACCGCCTCGACTTCCACCCGGGCGAGCCCGGCGCCGACGACGCGATGCGGGCGGACTACGAGCAGGGCCTGGACTCCTACGAGAAGGCCAAGCAGATCATGGCCTCCGTGCAGCGCCCGGAGGAGGTCCAGGGCGTGACCCAGGCGCTGGAGGACGGCCGCTTCGCGCTGGCCCGCCTCGACGCACGCCGCCAGGGCCGGCCCCTGCCGGAGCGGCGTTCGCCCTGCTTCTTCGACCCGCGCCACGGCCCCAGCACGGAGGACGCCGCCTGGGCGCCGGCCGGCGGGGCGCCGCGTACGGTCCCGGTCTGCGCGGCGGACGCCGTACGGCTGCGCGACGGCCTGGACCCGGCCGTCCGCACCGTCGACACCGAGCACGGGCCGCGCCCGTACTACGACGCCGGCCCGGCGTACGGTCCCTGGGCCGGCGGCTACTTCGGCGGCGGCATCCTGCCCGGCCTGCTGATGGGCACGATGCTCGGTTCGATGATGTCCTCTCCCGCCTACGCCTCCGATTTCGGCGGTGGCATGGGCTCCGGGTTCGAGGGCGGCGACGTCTCCGGGGCGGACTTCAACCCGTCCGACTTCGGTGGCGGGGGCGGGTTCGACGGCGGGGGCGACTTCGGTGGCGGGGGCGACTGGTAGCCGCCGCCCCTGGTCCGGAGCCGTCCGGCAGGGCCTAGGCCTGCTTGATCGCCGAGATGTCGAAGGTCAGCTTCACCTTGTCGCTGACCATCACGCCGCCGGCTTCCAGGGCCGCGTTCCAGGTCAGACCCCAGTCGGAGCGGAGGATCTCGGCCGAGCCCTCGAAGCCGACGCGCTCGTTGCCGTAGACGTCGGTCGCGCTGCCCGCGAACTCCAGGTCGATGGAGAGCGGGCGCGTGACGTCCTTGATCGTCAGCTCGCCGCTGATCCGGTACGTGTCGCCGCCGACGCGCCGCGCCGAGGTGGAGCGGAAGCGCATCAGGGGGAAGCGGTCGGCGTCGAAGAAGTCGGCGCCCCGCAGGTGCGCGTCGCGGTCGGCGATGCCGGTGTCGACGGAGGCGATCGTGACGTCGATGGCGGCCGTGGACCGGGACGGGTCCGCGCCGTCGAGGTGCAGCGTGCCCTCGTGCTCCGCGAAGCCGCCGCGGACGTTGGTCACCATGGCGTGGCGCACGGTGAAGCCGATGCTGCTGTGGGCGGGGTCGATCGTGTAGTCGCCGGTGAGGGCGGCGAGCGCCGGGTCCACGTCGAGGGTGGCGACGGGGGTGGTCTGGCTGCGGCGGGTGAAGAGACCCATGGCTTCCTCCTCGGAAGGTTCTGCGACGAAAATGCTTGAAACTTCAACTAGAGCGAGGCTAGGGCCATTCCGTTCAAATTTCAACTTCCTTCCGCCGAAGGGGGTGGTTTTGTATGACTCCCACAAAGGGCGCCGGTCCCCACTGGGGGAGTCCGTACATCCTTCGGAGGTTCTGTCCGTCCCGTACAGCGGATGGGGCCCGAGACTGTGTAGAACCAACGGAGGGTTTTCATGGCCGGGCTTCGTAAGGTCGGTACATGACCGTTGTGGACCAGACTCCGAGCGAGCCGACGGACGCCCGCGGGCGCGTGGCCGAGCTGCACTCCCTCCGCGAGGACGCCCGGCGCGGCCCCAGCGACCGGGCGACCGAAGCGCAGCACGCCAAGGGCAAGCTGACCGCGCGCGAGCGCATCGCGCTCCTGCTCGACGAGGGTTCCTTCAAGGAGGTCGAGCAGCTCCGCAGGCACCGGGCCACCGGCTTCGGCCTGGAGGCCAAGAAGCCCTACACCGACGGTGTCATCACCGGCTGGGGCACCGTCGAGGGCCGCACGGTCTTCGTCTACGCCCACGACTTCCGGATCTTCGGCGGCGCGCTGGGCGAGGCCCACGCCACGAAGATCCACAAGATCATGGACATGGCCATCGCGGCCGGTGCCCCGCTGGTCTCCCTCAACGACGGCGCGGGCGCCCGCATCCAGGAGGGCGTCTCCGCGCTCGCCGGGTACGGCGGCATCTTCCAGCGCAACACCAAGGCCTCGGGC